>NZ_MRBY01000073.1 GCF_001904615.1 [Limnothrix rosea] IAM M-220 | reverse complement strand
CTGGGTTAGTAATGGAACCATCGTTTCAACGACATTGCTTTTACTACTTCAGCATACTCATTCCCGGAGAGCCAACAATTTGAGGGGCAATGTTGTAAGTTGGCGAAATGGATTGAGTTTTTCTTGTTTTAGGGTGTCAGGTAATTTTAAGATATATCGTATCAATGTATGTGATGTTGGAAGTGGTTGGGTATATGGCTAGTCGTCTTGTTTTTTAGTCATAATTGGGTGGTTAGGTTTGCTTTAGCTGATTGTTGAGGTGTCATCGTTCGGGCTGGCTAGTGCGGAGGGTTTAGGGGATTTTCTTGAGGTTTGGGTTCGGTGTCTTGTCTGGCGATCGCCTGCTCTTTTTCTTTCAGCGGTATTTTAAAATACGTTAACCTATAGGGTAAGAAATACCACAAAACACTTATCGTTACAGGGTTTTGAGAATTCCATGAGTCAATCAATTGTGAAGACAGACACTATATTTTCGCCGGATGCCAATCTTGAAGCTGAGCCGAGTGGTAATTTTGCGAACTTCGTACAGGAAACAACTGCTCTCACGAAGCGTTTAGTTATTCAGCTGCAGCGTCGTCCATCTACTTTGATCGCGGGAATTGTGCAGCCGTTTATGTGGTTGGTGCTTTTCGGGGCACTTTTTTATAAGGCTCCGCAGGGATTGTTTGGTAATGATATTAATTATGCTCAGTTTCTCGCGCCGGGGATTATTGTGTTTACGGCTTTTTCGGGGGCATTAAATGCTGGTTTGCCGGTGATGTTTGACCGTGAGTTTGGTTTTTTGAATCGCCTTTTAGTCGCGCCTCTCTCTACGCGTTACTCGATTGTTGCGGCTTCGACGGTTTATATTATGGGGCTGACGTTAATTCAAACAGCGGTGATTGTTGGGGCGAGTGCTTTGCTGGGTGCGGGTTTACCTTCTCTCGCTGGTTTGGGGGCGATCGCCTTAGTTGTTTTTCTGATTGTCCTCAGCGTTACGGCTTTGAGTCTAGGTCTTGCTTTCGCCCTGCCGGGACATATTGAATTAATCGCTGTAATTTTCGTGACAAATTTGCCTTTGCTTTTTGCGAGTACTGCCCTTGCACCTCTGGATTTTATGGCAAACTGGCTGCAAATTGTCGCTAGCCTAAATCCTCTCACCTATGCGATCGAACCAATTCGCTATTTATATATGAACGCTGACTGGTCTTTAAATAGTGTGGTGTTTAGTTCCCCTTGGGCGGATTTGAACTTTACGGCAGTGCTTGGTCTTCTAACTGTATTTAGCGCGATCGCCCTAACGTTGATTCAGCCATTATTAAAGCGTCGCTTGGGTTAAGGCAAAACCTTCAAAACTCAATTTCATCTAATAAAAAAGGGAAGGCTAGAAAGCTTTCCCTTTACTGTTTCAAGGATGATTTTTAAATCTGGAGTGGAGCAAAAGACCTATGCTGCAACAGCTTCAGGCTTCTTGCTATTACGGATGCCTTCAATAGCAGTTGCGTAGTCGTCAGCTTTGAATACTGCAGAGCCAGCCACAATTGCATTAGCACCAGCATCAATCACTTGCCATGCATTGTTGGGCTTGATGCCGCCGTCAACTTCGATCCAAGGATCAAGACCACGCTCATCACACATAGCGCGGAGCTTTTGGATCTTCGAAACCATGGAAGGGATGAAGCTCTGACCGCCAAAACCGGGGTTCACACTCATGATGAGAATGAGGTCACACACATCAAGCACATGCTCAATGATGTCGAGGGGAGTAGAGGGATTGAGGACAACGCCAGACTTTTTGCCTAATTCACGGATTTGGCAGAGGGTGCGGTGGAGGTGAGGAGAAGCTGTGTGCTCAGCGTGGACAGAAATAATATCAGCGCCAGCTTTTGCAAAATTCGCGACGTACTTTTCGGGTTCAACGATCATCAGGTGTACGTCTAGGGGCTTTTTGGTGTAGGGGCGAATTGCCTCAACGATTAAGGGGCCAATGGTGATGTTGGGAACGAAACGACCATCCATGACATCAACGTGGATCCAGTCTGCGCCAGCTTCGTCTACAGCTTTGATTTCTTCTCCGAGACGGCTAAAGTCAGCGGACAAAATAGATGGAGAAATAGCAATTTTTTTATCGGTCATGGTAGGTCGGTTCCTCTCAAAAATTCTCGGTTGGTATCAATATTAACAAAAGTTTGTATCAATTCTTTTACATCGACTTGACTAAAGTAATTACATTTTTTAGGGATTAATGACTTTTGGGGCGATCGCCATATTCATAGGAGAAATTATGGTTCACGTTCAGGCATGCGCAGTTGATCTTTGGTTCGCTTCGGTAACAGTAGATTATTTAATTTCCGGAGCTGTTCCGGTGTGCCCATACAAATGAGGGTGTCATCGAACATCAGCATCGTTTCGCCTGTGGGGCCGGGGATCAGCTTACCCTCAAATTGACCCCGATCACTACGACGAATGGCTAACACTAAAGCCCCAGATTGTACCCTCAGGCGCGCTTCGATTAAAGTTTTACCAATGTATTCGCCGCATTCTTGGTCTAGTCGAATTTCTTCGATGTAATAGGATTTTTCGCTTCCGGTAAAGAGTCCATCGACAAAATCCATCACTTGGGGGCGTAGGGCAGAGGCGGCTAGTCGGCGACCACCGGTGATATAGGGCGAGACAACCTCATCAGCACCCGCTCGTTTTAATTTGCGGAGGCCTTCTTCGGTGCTGGCGCGGGCAACGGTTCGCAGTTTTTTTTTCTCGCATAGGGTTTTTGCGGAGAGGACGGTGTAGAGATTTTCGGCATCTGAGCGGAGTGCGGCCACGAGGCAGGCGGCCTGTTCTATTTTGGCGGCATATAGGGATTCGTCGAGGGTGGCATCGCCTTCGATACAGGTGTAGCCAAGTTTGCGGGCGGCGGCGATTTGTTCGGGGTTGGAATCGATGACGACAAAGGGGATATTTTCTTCAAAAAATTCCTTGGCAACTTGCATGCCTGTTCTGCCGAGACCACAGATAATGTAGTGCTCCTGAAGGCTATCAATGCGTTTTTGTTGTTCTTGCAATTTTCGCCACTCCTGTACGTAGCCACCAATAATCGCTTCGGTAAAGCGGTTGACGATATATCCAATATTAATGACCCCTAGGACGATTAGGGTGATTGTAAAAAATCTGAGGCGATCGCTATCTAGGGGACGTACTTCTCCAAAACCAACGGTGGAGATGGAAATTAAGGTCATGTAAATCGCATCCGACATCGACCACTGTTCGACAACTTTGTACCAAGTCGCGCCACCGAGACAAAGGCCAAGCAGTGAAAAGCTGCCCACTAATAATTGTTTTTTGAGTCGTAGATATTGTTGCTGGATGCTATACACGTTTCTTTAACCTCAAGTAATCATGACCTTTGACTCTCGCTGGTCTGTAATTTGGATTAAACTCAATACAACATATTCTTGCGCTTGATGCTGCCACTTCCCATGACTCCGCCTGTGCTATTGGTTTTGATGAAGGGTGTGGTGACTTTAAGTCTTTTTCCGGATTCCTTGTCGTAATAAAAAAGGAGTAGCTCGTGAGTCCACAAACGATACTTGACCATGCCCCTGTCAAAACCTTTGACCCTGCTGATTTTAATCAGTATGTGATGAATACTTACGGACGTTTCCCGGTGGCGATCGCCCGTGGGGAGGGGTGTCGTCTGTGGGATACGGAGGGCAAAAGTTATCTGGATTTTGTCGCGGGGATCGCCACTTGTACTTTGGGCCATGCCCACCCGGCTTTGATCGATGCAACCAGTGAGCAGATCAAAAAACTCCATCACATTTCAAATTTGTACTACATTCCGGAGCAGGGTGAGCTAGCAAAATGGCTGGTTGAACATTCCTGTGCGGATAAGGTTTTTTTCTGTAATTCTGGGGCAGAGGCCAATGAGGCGGCCATTAAGCTGGTGCGCAAGTATGCCCATACGGTTTCGGATTTTTTAGAGCAGCCTGTTATTCTTTCGGCAAAATCCAGTTTTCATGGTCGGACGTTGGCAACGATTACTGCCACGGGTCAACCGAAATATCAAAAGCACTTTAATCCCCTTCCGGATGGCTTTGCCTATGTTCCCTACAATGATATTCAAGCCCTAAAGGAGGCGATCGCCGATATTGACGAAGGGAACCGTCGCGTGGCTGCGGTGATGCTTGAACCCCTCCAAGGGGAAGGCGGTGTCCGTCCCGGTGATGTGGCATATTTCCAAGCGGTACGGCAAGTTTGTGACGAAAACGAAATTCTCCTTGTGCTCGACGAAGTGCAAGTAGGCGTTGGCAGAACTGGCAAATATTGGGGCTACGAAAATCTCGGTATTGAGCCGGATATTTTCACCAGTGCGAAAGGTTTGGCTGGTGGTATTCCCATCGGTGCAATGCTCTGTAAGGATTCCTGCGCGGTCTTTAACCCCGGTGAGCACGCGAGTACCTTCGGCGGCAATCCCTTCTCCTGTGCTGCGGCTCTGGCGGTTGTGAACACGCTCGAAACGGAAAACCTACTGGATAATGCCAATGCTCGTGGTCAACAGCTCCGTTTAGCTCTAGAGACTTTGGCGCAGAAATATCCCTACTTCGTTGAAGCGCGTGGCTGGGGCTTAATCAACGGCATGGAAATTAAAGCCGACGTTGATTTGACTTCCATCCAAGTGGTGAAAGCGGCCATGGAAAATGGTCTATTGATCGCGCCTGCTGGCCCCAAGGTTCTTCGTTTTGTGCCACCGCTCATTGTGTCTGAGGTGGAAATCAGTGAGGCGATCGCCCTACTCGATAAAACATTGGCGGGCATTACGGTCAAATAAATTTTTTACTTGAATAAGTTAGTAGATAGACAGATCGTAAAAATATCTGTCTCTTTTTCATGGGCTGGGTACGCCTCAGAAAAGGGGTTTTACAATCAAGACAGTGAACTTGTTTCTACTGCAAAGACTATGAGCGATCGCCTATTTTTCCATCTAGCCATCCCCATTACCGATACCGAAAAAGCGAAGGAATTTTATGCGGCAGTGCTGGGCAGTGGTGTTGGTCGGCAAAATGCGGGTGCTGTCATTTTTGATTTTTATGGGCATCAGCTCGTCGCTCACGTGACAAAGGAACCGCTGCAACCCCAAAAGGGCATTTATCCCAGACATTTTGGCATTACCTTTCTTGATCAACAGGATTGGCAAACGACTCTTGATCGGGCAGAAAAACATAACCTCACTTTCCGCGATCGCCCGCGTTTACGGTTTGAGGGGAAACTTACAGAACATAAAACTTTTTTCCTTGAAGACCCGTTTTATAATCTGCTCGAATTTAAGTGGTATCGCCATCAAGAAGCCATTTTTGGCGGACAAGAAGTAAAAGAAATCGGCGATCGCCCCGAGTAAACAGAGGGATATTTTCTAAGATTTAAGCCGTTGAGATTTTCTCCTTTCGCGCGTGAGCAATAAGGTCAAAAGGATACCAAAAATTAATCCGAGAAAATGACTATAAAAACTCACATTGGTGGAGCTAAGATCAATGGCAAATTGCAAAATAATAATGCCGGAAATGAGCTGAAACTGTTTCCGCGCTGATGTTGAATGTTCCCGTCGCCATCCTCGAAATAAAATAACAACGATCGCCCCGATCATGCCCATAATGGAGCCAGAAGCCCCCACCCATTGGCGGTAGGAAAAGCGAATTTCTTCGGTTAGAAATAGTGACCAGCGGGGCAAAATGCTAAAGTCAAACCCTTGAGCTGCGGACACCAAAATTAGTAAGGTCAACATTGCCGCGACACCACTGGCGATATAAACGAATAGATAACGACCTTTGCCGAGGTGCCGTTCGACAAAACTACCTAACAAATAAATCGTCAAAAGATTCGTGAGTAAATGGGCAAAATCAACGTGAATAAACGTTGCGGTAAAAATACGCCACCATTCGCCTGCTACCACCGCCACAGGGGTAAAACCCGCTAAGTCAATGAGAGCGCCCCGTCCTACTTTGAAGTTGAGGACGATGCCCGCTACGAACACGCCAATATTGATAAAAACTAAGAATAAATTAATCGAAAATCCCTGTTTATAAATAGGGCGACGTTCTAATAAGCTTTGGTAGGAACGATCAATATTGCCTTGGTTAATATTGCGGGTCAGTGCGGCGATAAGGGGGTAGGATTCGGGCTTCAATAATTTCTCCGCAGGTTGGGGCGGATGCTGGAGACGAAAGGCGATCGCCTTCTTAAATTCACTATCGGGATTTTCGGTGAGCGTTTTTAGTTGTTTTGCTGCAATGCGTTTTTCCCCTGCGCCGTACCAAGCGATCGCCTGCCAAAATTGTTGAATTTCATTGGGATAAATGGAAAGGCAACCGGATAATAATTGCTCGACTAATTTCACCTCTCCACAAAAGGCCGCCGCAAACAGCTGAACCTGATGATAATTTGTGCGATCGCCGCCCCGTGATAATGCCTTTTCACAGGATTTGAGTTGCAGTAATAATTCGTGGAGATGCCCCGTTTCCCCAAGCGCGCGACAGTAATACATCAACAACAACGGGTCTCGCAGATGGGATTTTGTTTGTAACCATTGCAATAGCCCTGCCCAATCAAACTGCATCACATAAACCGTGGCGATCGCCTGCTGTGCCACAAAGCCCGGACTCGTTTCGTATTGCGTCAAGATTGATTTTGATTGGGCAATATCTCCCTGTTTTGCTAGCTCTAATGCCCAGATGATTTTTGGCTGCGACCACCAATCATCAAAGGGATGCAAGTAACGTAAACCAAAGGCTAAAAAACGCGCTTTTTGATAATTCTGTCGGTAAATCAAAGCCTGAATTTGTCGCAATCCTACCGACGGCACAACGACTAAAAGCCCCCACGCAATACCGCCGACCCATACCGCTGACTGCATGGAAAAGAAATTTGTCCCCCACGTCAGCGCCAATACCAAAATTGCTTTGTAAAGCCAGCCTTTCGGACGGGGAGACGGCGATCGCAGCGTTCGAAAAATGAGGAGGCCACAGGATAACGAGATGCAATAGAAGAGTAAAAAATACCAGTTCAAAAACGCCATAAAATCTGGGTATCAAGGCAAAAATGTGACGAGAGCTATCTGTTATCTTAAGTGAATATATTTTTGACTTCTGAAACGAACCTAAATTTACTCAATGAAAAAGCTGCTGCGCTCTACCTGCTGTCTAGTCGCCCTAGGTCTATTTAGCTGTACAACGCCCCAACCGACCACCCAAGACATAGACACCACTGCCCCAGCCGCAACTGAAACTTCCACTGAAGTATTGCCCCTCGTTACCGGCGCTATTCCCGATCAAGATCCTGAAAGATTACAGCGTCTTTATGGTCTTTTGGCTGATTATCTCAGTGAAACCCTCGAAATTCCGGTGGAGTATAAGCCAGTCACTGATTATCGCGCTGCAGTCACTGCGTTTAAAGTGGGTGATCTTGATCTCGTTTGGTTTGGCAGTCTCACGGGTGTCCAAGCACGCCTCCAAGTTGAAGGAGCACAGGCGATCGCCCAGCGGGATATTGATGCCGAATTTCACTCGGTACTTATTGCCAATGTCAATAGTGGCCTCGAAGAATTAGCCAGCGATGAAGAATTAGTACAAGTAAAAGGTAAAACCCTAACCTTTGGCAGCGAATCCTCCACTTCCGGTCGATTGATGCCCCAGTATTACCTCGAACAGGCGGGAGTTTCTCTAGATGATTTTCAGGGAGAAGTCGGTTTTTCCGGTTCCCACGATGTCACCATTCAGCTCGTTGAAGCAGGCACCTACGATGTTGGTATGCTCAGTGAAGAAGTGTGGGAAAGTCGTTTAGAAGCGGGCGAGGTAGACACCAATAAGGTCAAAGAAATTTGGCGATCGCCTGCCTATTTCAACTACCACTGGGTGATTTCTCCTAATGTAGATGAGCGTTATGGTGAAGGCTTTAGTGAAAAAGTTCAAGCAGCGTTACTCGCTCTAGATATCGAAAATCCTGAGCACGCCGAAATTTTGGAGCTATTTAGCGCCAATAAATTCATCACGACGACCAACGAAAATTACGACAACATCGAGTCAATCGGTCGGCAGGTCGGCAAGATTCAGTAAATGTAATGGGGAGTTTTCTCTTTTCGGTGTGGTGACGCGGCGGAGGGGAGAGTCGGTGACAGGGAGAGAGATTTGTTATCGCAAAAATTTCAGCGGTAAAAAATACAGGCTTTCGCTTTTTCTCCGTGTCTCCCTTTCTCCGTATCCCCGTGTCTTTATCCCCGCGTCTTTTTTTCTCAAGAGTTAACCTGAACTAACCCAATTCGGCGATCGCCTGCCGTACCTGCCATGAAAAAGTATCTGCGCGTCGAAACATTTCCTGACCCGTGTGGAGATAATCCTCGCTGTAATTTAGTGTGAACCACTGAAATTGTTCTAGCCCATCACTAAGATGATTCAGACAATAATAAAGATCGCGGGCAACGCGAGCCACATTGGCAGGATTTGGCAAGGATTGAAAAATATTTTGAGCTTTCTCTAGAGCCGCTTGAGACGCTTCTAAATAATCCATAAATTCTTGCATCAGCTCATCATCAAACGGATCCGCCGACAACATTTCGATTTGCTCCTCTAGAGGATCAATCACCGCATGAATAGTGTGATTGAGCGGACGATAAATCTTTTTCAGCCACACATCTAAATCCGGTTCATTGGAGCGGCGCGGCTTGACTGTTACTCCCTGAGCCGAACGAATCCCCCGAAATGTCGAAGCATTGCGATCGCGGTCGTATTGCTTGCGCTGCTGGACATCCCCAAGAATTTCGTAGGCATGGTTAATCTCAACAATGCGCTCTTGACCATTTTCTGTCGCCGTTGTAGTGCAAACATCTGGGTGAAATTGCTTGGCTAGTTTGCGGTAGGCTGTTTTAATTTCCTGCTGCGTTGCCCGCGGCGAAATATTTAGGGCTTTGTAGTGGTCTGGGGAAGACGACATGCTCGAAATTGGGATGATGCACTAGGATTTGACATTTTCGTTATGCTAACGAAATTTCTTGGGATTATTTTAGGCTGCTGGTCAGATTCTAAAAAAGATATTTTTGTTTCGTCATCCTGTTTTGTCCATTACGGCGATCGCCCTAGTTTCAGTTAGACACCTTAAAAAACTAAGATCATCATGCCATGCCACCGACCTAGACAATAAATCTAGCGGTTTATTACTAATACTATTTCACAAAAAAATTAGCACTCAAATATCATGACTGCTAAATATTTCAAAAAGTTTATAGATAACTCTTTTTCAAAAAAACTTTCTTAAAATAACTAATTACCAGCCCCTATAGACCTGAAAAATTGTCAGGATGAGCGCTCTCCTAAAAGTTTCCCTTAGTTGTTAATGAATCACTCAAGGGCAACCACAATCTGTCTGTAAGGACTGACCTTGTCCAAACTTTTAGATGCTTGCAAAAGAGAGGTATAGCGATGTCGTATTCTTTTGATTTATTAGGTGTTACTCCCCTAATTAACTTTTTTGAATACCAACAGAAAAATGAACAGGATCCCTATCGCCCGAAGACTTACATTGGTTCCTATAATTGCACTTTAGATAGTTTTATAGATGCGATGGATATGATCCCAAAAAAGCCTGAATGGGATTGGGATCAAGTTGTCGAAAAAATGGTTCAGTTTTGGGTGCGCCATGAAGATCGGGTACGGGCTTGTGAAGATGATTTAAATGTAGATAGCGACGAACCACAGCTTGTGATTGCGCGGGTTGTTAATATTGAGGCCTTAAGAGACAATTTTGAGCTGTTATTTGATGTTTAGTTTGTTATGGATTTTCTCTTTTAACGTTAGTTATGGATAAGAATTTAGCTGACATTCTTTAGAGAAAGGGAGACAAGCAGAGGGAGAGACATAGATAACCGACGAAAATCTGCGTTTTTTGAAAGCTAGGATTGTTTGAATAAAACATCTCCCTATCTCCCGCTCTCTTATTCGCCGCGTCGTATTGCCGAGTACCCTTAAGCAAAACTCAGGTTCTTTTACCAATCGCCATTTTAAGTTGAAAGACGTTTTTTAGATCAACATTCAGAGATCGTCAAAGTCAATAGGTTTAGGACTACAAAGTGGGGGCTTTGTGGCATCTTAACGAAGTAACCGAAACTTTTTGAAAAATCTCTGACCTTAATGCTTGAGCAGATTATAAATAACCGTGTTCTGCCAGAAAATCGTTGGTGATAGGGGGATTTTGAGCGGGATTTTGATAGCTAATAAAGCGCTGGACATATTTTCCGAGGACATCTCCTTCAAGGTTTACCCAGTTACCAGATTTCAGATAAATCAAATTTGTTTCGGCGTAGGTATGGGGAATAACGGCGACTTTAAACCAATGACCTTGGCGATCGCACTCGGCAATGGTCAGACTAATACCGTTAACGGCGATGCTCCCTTTGGGGACAAGGCAAGGCGCAACGTTTTCCCACCATGTATCTTCATTGGCGCGGTTGTGGGTGAACCACATTTCCCATGCTTGGGCGGTTTGTACGGATTTATCAAGGCTGCCGATGCTATCTACGTGGCCAGTGACAAAGTGGCCGCCGATTTTACTGCCGACGCGCAGGGATGTTTCGATATTGACTCGTCCTGCTCGTTCTACGGCTTCGCCAAGGATGGTGCGTTTGAGGGTTTCGGGGGAGGCTGTGGCGACAAATCCTTGCTCTAAAATAATTTCGACGGTCAGACAAACACCGTCTACGGCAACGCTATCGCCGATCGCCAAATCTGCCATAATCTGTGCAGCGCCATCGGGCAAAATCTGAATTTCAAAGCGATCGCCGCCGAGGGCTTTCACTGTACCGAGAGCTTGAATGAGTCCAGTAAACACAGCGTTATAGCAAAGGTTGAGAGGGTTTTGTTATTTGATTTTAAGTCTTGGTGGGGGCGCGAAACGCCCCTATCGGTTTGCCGACATCGTGGAAAGTCAATCGTCTGACTGATATCGGTAATCGCTTGGTTGTTTTACAGTTCGTCTGGAATGACCCATTGGGGGGGTTCTGTCAGTTTTTTCATGCGAGCTTCCTCGGCCATTTCGAGCATCCGGTCGAGGGATGTTTCCTGCATAAATTGGCTAGCTTCCTTAGCGTACTCTTTGTTGGGACAATCGTCGCCGAGAACACAGCCATTCACGCATTCAACGGCGCAATTTACTGTTTGAGTCATGGTTTTTCGGTCGGTAAATCAACAGGGGTTAAAAATCGTAGTGTAACGTTTTAGCCGCCGCCGACGATGGTGACAATTTCGAGGCGATCGCCCCCTTGAATAATCGTATTTTCCCAAAGGTGACGATGGAGAATTTCACCGTTATATTCCACGGCCACAAGGCGAGGATTTGTGCCTAAATGCGCTAAAAATTTGGGCATGGTCAGTTCACTAGGTACAGAGTGGCGATCGCCGTTTACCCATACTTCAATCATGGTTTAGTTTGCTCCCTCAATGCGCATTAACGTTTGCTTACGGCTGAGCTGAGCGACAAAAAATTGCGTCGCTAAAGTCGGCTGCTCACTTTGCATAATGCTCCGCACGACCGCCACACGCTGCGCTCCAGCCCCTAAAACCTCGTGGATATTATCAGTATTGATACTCCCAATCGCGAACCAAGGCACAGGGCAATATTCTTGGGCGTAGCTGACATAGGCGTGACCAGCGGCGGCTTTTCCCGGCTTTGTCGGCGTTTCGTATACCGGCCCCACACCCACGTAATCAGCACCTTCCTTGAGGGCTTTGTCTAGTTCCTCTGGGTTGGTGGTAGAACGCCCAACAATTTTGCCAGCGCCTAAAATATCCCGCGCTACGGCGATCGGTAAATCTGTTTGTCCCAAATGCACGCCATCCGCATCAATGGCCGCCGCAATGTCCACCCGGTCATTTACGAGAAATAATGCACCATAGCGATCGCAGAGTTGTTTGAGGGCGAGGGCATTGGTGTAGCGTTCATTATCATTTTTGTCCTTATCGCGATACTGAACGATATGCACACCACCCTGTAGAGCTGCTTCCACCACCCCTAGGAGATTTTCGTGGGGAGAGGTGACAAGGTAAAGGTAAGACTCTTGGAGTTTTTGTTTCAGCTGGGGCGCAAAAAGCTGACTTTCGAGGGTATAAACCTGATAGCGCATCTGTTTACAGTTTTGCGACATCTCGGTGTTATGGAGCTTGCTGTATTCTTCGAGTACCCGCAGAGCTTCTTCAATACGGCAAATATTAGCCCGTAATAAATGGATAATATCGCTGCGACTTTCTTCATTGGGATGACTCAGGGCTGTGCCAACGTCATGGGGCGTATCCCGCGCTGCCCGAAACTCTTCGCTGTGCCATTGGGCTAGGGTTTGGCGCATTTCTTTGCAGCAACTGGCTAAATCTGCGTTATCTAAACCAAACCGACACCATTCTTCAACAATACGTAAGCCTTCGCGAGCGCGGTCAAGATTTGCATCTAAAATCCGGAAAATTGCCGCCGTTTGCGGAGATGATGAATGTTCAGCCATAATCTCTAGGGTTAAAAAGATCTCGTTTGTGGAACTACGCGCCATATCTTATCCCAACTGTTTGGTGAGATGTTGCTCTGGCACGGTGCGTTATCGTCTCTAACGATAAACTGACAAATTAATCTCAGGAGAGCTTCCTTCTCGTTCGGTAAAGAAGCTTAATTATCCGATCTGAGGAATTTCCCTTAAGATTTTAGAAATGAACTACTAATCTTTTTCGCCCTCAAGATTTTCGCAATTACGGGCAGAGTTAAGAATGCAACTTCCCCTCACTCAGATTTTTCAGCAGTATCGTTCTCAGGCGATCGCCATTGAGTCCGAGGCCGAATTAGATCAGCAGATTACCCAGTGGCAAATCGGAATACCAAGACCCACCCTAGTGATTGTCGGTGGTGCGGGTGGCATTGCAGAGGAGGATTGCGAGACGTTGCAGCAATTATTTATTGACTGTGTTGCGCCCTGGGCAGAGGAGCATGGTCTAGCTGTTGTGGATGGCGGTACTGATGCCGGGGTTATGCGTTTTATCGGAGTTGCTCGCGAAACGATTAAAGGAAAATTCCCGTTAATTGGTGTCGTAGCGGAAGGCACGGTGAATTTGCCAGAGCGTCTCGGCACAAATCCCTATGCGGCGGAGCTAGAGCCTCACCATAGTCATTTTGTTTTGGTTCCCGGCGGGGAATGGGGTGATGAATCGCCTTGGTTAGCACGCACGGCTACGGCGATCGCCGGCCACTGTCCCTCCGTTACCTTTGTGATCAATGGCGGCAATATTACATGGCAAGATATCCAATGTAGTATCGATGAAAATCGCCCAGTTGTTACCTTTGCTGGCAGCGGCAGAACCGCAGATATCCTCACCGAAACCCTACGGGGTCAAGTCCAAGATGAACGCGCCGAAAAGATTCTTGAACAGGGCAAAGTTCACGTTATCTCGATGCATACTTCTCCCGCAGAACTAAAAACTCTCCTCGCTGACCTGTTTCACACTGCTTTGTCGTAGTCGCCATAATCACCTCAACATCATGAAAATGGGCGATCGCCGCCTCTGAATATTCTGTTTTTTCTTGAGCAGAAAAGAGAAGTTGTTGAGTTATTGAGGAATATATACACTAAGAGACATAACAAGGAAAATGCTTTACTTAATCAATGTTTAGTTTTCAGTAACGACTTCTACAGTAACGTGAGTTTTGCTTAAGCATGCTCGGAAGTACGACGCGGTGAATGAGAGAGCGAGAGATCGGGAGATGTTTCTATGCAAACAATCCTACTAGCTTTCAAA
>NZ_MRBY01000072.1 GCF_001904615.1 [Limnothrix rosea] IAM M-220 | reverse complement strand
CGCTCTCCCATTCACCGCGTCGTACTTCCGAGCATGCTTAAGCAAAACTCACGTTAATTTTAGGGTTATGGCTAATCCTTGACCCATGACCGCAGTTCCTATTTTATTTTTGACTAAATCGCCGTCAAGGGTGGAGAAATTCTCTAGCTGACAATGGGGCGATCGCCCCACTGATAAGCCTTTTCCGGTTATTGTGCGAATGCCGAAACCACGTTAGGGAAATCTTTCAGAAGCCCCTCGGTCAATTGCTAAACATTAAAGTACCGTATCAAGGCGATCGGCATAGCCGGACATTTCAACGTAGCCCTTAGCAGAAACAGGTTTAGCCGCTACCGTTCCAGTAAAACTAACGGCTCCCTCCCAGTAGGTGGTCGAAACGTTTAGCTCTTGGTTTGCCATGAGTGCTTTACCATCTAGAGTCAAGTTCAATTTGGGAATTTCGATATGCCATTGGGAGGGATAGTCAGCACCACTAATGGGGCTATGCCAAGTTTTCTGGATATCGATTGTCCGATCCTTGTAGGAAATAGCTTGGGTTTTACCAGTTGAGCTAATGTAAGTGCCGCTAGAAGCATCGTTTATACCGCCATCTTCCTGTCGCAACTCATAGAGCATCAAAGCGGAACCATCGTCGAATTGTAAGGAAAACCAATCCCAACCCACAGTGCCGGGACTCAGGATAGAGGTGGAATATTCATGGTCTTTCCAAGTTAAGCCAGTAACGTCAAAATCTTGATCTCCAACGGTGATAGTGCCTTCGGTTTGTTGTTGGACGATGGAATAGTAATAGGAAGCGTTACCGATTTCATTGCCTTTTTTGCTGTAGCCGCGATCGCCCTGCAAAACTGGCGGTAAGGTTTCATTTAAAACTAAGTCGAGAGAGGCATCATCGGCCTGGGCAATCAGACGCACTTTGCCGGGGGCAATTTCCTCCGCCGACCAATTTTCTAGCCACACACGGTAGGGCATGGCTTGAGCACCTGATAATCCTGCCGATGCTCGACTAAAGCGCTCATGGGGATAGAAAGCTTGATCGGCAATATCGCTCACGGTGAAGTGGGAAAAATAAACTTGGGGCGATCGCCAGTCCGATACATTTTCGACTGCAGCAGTGTCGGGGGTTAAAGCTCGACGGAAAAAGGTGAGTTGGTAGCCAAATTCTCGCCCTGTCTCGGTTTCGAGATTACCCGTGTAATACCACCATTCCGTTTGATAATCGTCGTGGGAGCCTAAATCTTTGGGAAATTCTAGGGACTTAGGGGCGATCGCCCGGGTAAATTCCGCCGTAGTCTCAACATCCTGAGCCGTTAACCATTCCACCGATGCCTGACCACTATTTGTAATGCCCGGCCGTGGCCACAAGGCCAAACCCAAAGCGAAACCAACGGCCAGTAAGACCAAAGAAAATCGTTTTAATCCTTTCATGTTTGCTTTCTCCTATTCTTCCCGAATGGCCGATGCCACCACCATTTCACCTAAACGCCATGCCGGGTAAAGCCCCGCCAACAATGCTGCGACAACCGCCACAATCCATGCCTGCCAGAAATAGCTTGGCTGAATCTGCATTTGTAATGTCCAGCCAAAGGAGCGCACATTAATCACATAAATCAAAATCCACGCCAGCACATAGCCCAACGGCATCGCAAAAAATCCCGCCAAGCTACCCATAATCCCGGTTTCGAGGAGCGTTAATTTCCACATTTGGACTGGGGTCATTCCATTAGCCCGGAGAATACCCAGCTCTCTGGTGCGCTCCAGTTGCAAACTCATTAAGGCACTTAAAACACCAATAAAAGCAACCACAATAGCCAACAATCGCAACGCCCCTGTAATGGCAAAGGTGCGGTCAAAAATCTCTAGGGAGCCTTGTCGCAAATTACGATTAGATTGTGCCACTAGATCCTGACGACCTTTAAAGGTTTCCCGCAAACGAGCCACTACGGCATCGACATCAATGCCCGGTTTTACAAAAAGCCCAAGGGACGCAATGCTGGGATCCTGCCACGCCTCTAAATACAAATCATCGTCCAGCAACACCGTGCCGCGATCTGAAGAATAGTCATAGAACACTGCGATCACTGGGAAAGTCAGCTCTCCCCGGGGCGACTCGACGGTAACCGTTTCGGGTGGGTCTGTCACACCAGTCCTTAACATCAGTGCTTCGGAGATGATGACGCCTTCGCCAGCATCTAGTTGCGGCCAAGGATCTTTCACATCGTCGCGAATCCAAGCGTAGGGACGCTGACCCGCAGAGACATCACCATCGGCGGAAATGATTTTGGCTAAGCGGTTAACGGCTATTTCGTCGGCGATCGCCCCATCCCGGTTAAAGGCCACGACTTCCACATCGGTATCGTTGTAGGTCACAATGCGGTCAATTTCTGGCCAGGTATAGGCTTCAGCCACAACACTCGGATCAACGCTACCAAAAACTCGGTTGGCGGTTGTACTTGGCGGTGTGACATAGATATCTGCTTGCAAGGTTTGGTCGAGCCATTGCACCACTGTTGTCCGGAAAGACCCAACCATCACCGACACACCTACGATTACCGACACCGCAACCATCAAAGAGGCGATCGCAATGGAAGTACGGCTGAGGGAACGGGTAATGTCGCGAGGTGCCATTTTTCCTAAAATGCCGATCAAATTATTGAGCACAGGCGATAAACCCTGCATCAACAAAGCCGTTAAAGGCGGCGTGAGAAGGGCAGCAGCTAACAAAATGGCAAATAGACCAGCAAAGGCAATCACTAAACCACCATTTTTGATGCTCAGCAAGCCAAAGCCACCAATGGTAAATAATCCCCAAGCCAAAACGAGCCAAGGCAAGATTTTTTGAACTTTACCCTCTAGGGTGGAGCGTTTTAGGCTGTTATTTGGAGAAGTGCGCATCGCCTCGATCGCCGGAATTACCGAGGCAAAAACCGCCGCAAAAATCCCAATGACAATGCCCTTCATCAAGGTCATGGTGCTAATGCTGATATCCCGCACATAGACGACGAAATAAAAGTCATTAATCGTCTGGGTAATTAAGCCCACAATACTGCGACCCAACACAATTCCTAGCCCTAAACCCAGCACCGAACCGATAATGCTCAACACTAGAGATTCCCCTAAAATGAGCTGAAACAATTGCCCTTGGGTAACGCCAAGACAGCGTAATGTGCCAAATAAAGGCCGCCGTTGAATGACGCTAAAGGTGACGGTGTTGTAAATCAAAAACATTCCCACCACCAATGCCAACAAACTCAGGGCCGTGAGATTAAGTTTAAAAGCCGCCGTCATCTGCTGTACTGCATTCTTTTGGGCTTGGGCGGTGGTCAGTTTAACGCTATCCGGCAAGATGCTACGAATATCGGCTAAATCGGCTTCATTTTCTGCAATGAGATCGATATGGCTTAAATGACCCTGCATCCCTAAAATTTCTTGGGCTGAGGCGATATCGGTAAATAAAATATTACTCAGGGCATCTTTTGTCAGGGCATTGGCTGGTTGCAAAATCCCCACAACTTGAGACGAAATGGGCTGACCCGCCAGACTCAAAGCTAGGCGATCGCCGACCTTGACACCATATTGAGAGGCGGTATCCCTCGCCAAAATAACCGTATTGGGTTCTGTAATAAAAGCCGTTAAAGCTTCAATCCCTTGGTTTTTATCACCATCTGCATCGCCGCTAAGGTAACTGCGAAATGGCGCTTCGGCAAAGAAATCCACCCCCACTAAACGCATGGGCTGGTGGTCTAAATCTTCGGCAACGACATAGCCTTCGACGATGGGCGCAGATTGGGTATAGCCCAGCTCTGTCCGTAAATCGCGATACAAAGATTCTTCGATACCAATGGGGGAAATGGCTTCGATACGATGGGTCGTGCGCCCGGCGATCGCGTCGGTAGATAGCTCAAAGGCTCGTTGTGCTGAACCGTTAGCTAGATCAATGGACACCATCATCGCCACACCGATGGCAATCCCCAAAATAAAGAGCACATATTGAAAGGGTCGACGACGCACCCGCCGCCATGCCAAACGCCACAGGGGGGCATTATCGACGGGCGGAATAACCTGTTCTTTTGTGTTGGAACTCGGAGAGACGCTCATTAGATTGTTGCAACCTCCGATTCCTGAAATTCTGCGGTGGCATCCTCTAGATGACCTTCATGGACGCGCAAAACCTGATCGGCATAGGCGGCGATCACCGGATTATGGGTCGCCATGACTAAGGTCTTATTGGCATTGCGGGTGAGATCTAACAAGAGCTTTAAAACAGTTTCGCCCGTTTCTTCATCAAGATTTCCCGTCGGCTCGTCTGCCAAAATGAGACGCGGCTCGTGGACTAAGGCCCGGGCGATCGCCACCCGTTGTTGTTGACCACCAGACAATTTATCCGGAAACGCCCCACCGCGATCGCCTAACCCCACCTTTGACAAAAGCGATAGCGCTTGGGCTTCCACCGCCTGGGGAGAACTACCCGCCAGCTCCTGGGGCAAAGTCACATTTTCAAGGACAGTCAGGGTCGGAATAAGATTAAAAAACTGAAAGATAATACCAATCTGATCACGACGAAATAATGTGCAATTGCGCTCATTAAGCTCAGTAATCGGCACACCATCAATCAAGACAGTGCCAGAGCTTGGCCGTTCAATACCACTCAGCAAGTTAAGCAAAGTACTTTTGCCGCTACCACTTTGACCCAACAGCACAATAAATTGCCCTTCCTCAAAAGAAATAGAAAGGTCATTCAGTACCTGACGCTCCACCGTTCCTTCCGTAAACGTCTTGCTGAGATGACGTAGCTCAATAAATCCCTGGGAAGGCTGCTGAAATTGTGCCCAGTTACCCCGTGAAGGTCGCAACCAGCCGAATAGTTGCGTCATGATCGATGGCTTGGCATCCATAGTGATCCATCTTGTTAAGTTTCTTTGCAAAGTAAACCTTAACGCAAATCACCCACCGCTGTTCACCCCCACTCGCGATTAGCTTCAATTAAAGTTCTTGCAGCCTGTTTTGCCTGTTTCATTGGGTCAGGTTTTCCTTGCATCATCGCCATCACAATAGAACCCTCCGCCAAAATCATTAACTGTTGGGCGATCGCCTCAGGATTAGGCAAATGTGCCCGGGTCGCTAAATCCCGCAAGCAAGTCACCGTCATTTCCTTGTGGCGAACAGCAATTTGAAACGCTGGATGATCAGGATTCGCCAATTCCACGCTGCAGTTGATAAAGGCGCAGCCCCGAAAATTCGGCTTTGTCGCCCAGGCCAGCAAAATATCAAAAATAGCTAATAACTTCTCTGTCGGCGCTACCTCCATGGCATCGAGCTTTTTTTTCAAAAAGTCAGACCATTCCGCCCCCTGTTTCTCAAGGCAAGCCGCAATCAAATCATCTTTAGACTTGAAATTGTTATAGAGGGACATCTTCGCGACGCCGGACTCGGCAATCACACGATCAATGCCGACATTTTGCGTCCCTTCCTGGTAAAACAGCTCTGATGCTGCCTCTAAAATTCTTTCCCGCGCCGATCGCCTCGGTGCTTTTTTTGTCGCCATTTGCTTGACCAAGCCTGATTAGATAGACAAGTCTGTATAAATTTATCTTAAATTCTCAAAGTTTTATTTGACAAGTCTTGAGGCGATCACCACCCCCCAACCCCAAAATATTTCCAGAAAAAACCTTGACACTAGACAGATCTGTCTATATGGTTATTTGCATAGGTAGCTAAACAGACCTGTCTACCCAAATACTTTAGAACATGACAAAATGATTGATTTATACGCATATGCCACGCCGAATGGTCGTAAACCGGTGATTTTGTTGGAGGAGCTAGGTTTGCCCTATGGAGTTCACAAAATCGATATTGGTAAAGGCGATCAATTTTCCCAAGACTTTTTAGCCATTAGTCCGAATAATAAAATTCCGGCGATCGTTGACCGCGACAATGGCCTTTCTGTCTTTGAATCAGGCGCAATCTTGCTGTATCTCGCCGAGAAATATGGCAAATTTCTCCCGACAGACCTTGCCGCAAAAACAAAGGTTGTGGCATGGCTGATGTTCCAAATGGCCAGTGTTGGCCCGATGTTTGGGCAGCTGGGTCACTTTAGAAATGCGGCTCCCGAAAAAATTGACTATGCGATCGCCCGTTATGAGCAAGAAGACTTGCGGTTGTTGGGCGTTTTAAATCGTCAGCTTGAAAATAATGAATTTGTTGTTGGGGATTATTCCATTGCAGATATGGCGCTTTATCCTTGGATTGCAGCGGCGACAACCCCTCATCTACAGCTATCGCTAGATGATTTTCCCGATGTGCAACGGTGGCTCCATACAGTCGGCGATCGCCCCGCAGTACAGATAGGCATGAAAATTTTCACCCCCGATTTCAGCAGTCAGTACGCCAAAGTTTTGTAAGTTCCTAAGATTTTGCTTTCCCAGTTTTTTGTCCACTTCACCCTTGATTTTCAGGAGAATATGCCAATGATCACCCTTTATGGTCATGAGCTTTCCGGCAATGTTTACAAAGTTCGCCTTCTTCTCGAATTACTGGGTACAGAATATAAATTTGTCAAAATTGACTTGATAAAGGGTGAGCACAAACAGCCCCCCTACCTCGCGATCAACCCCTTTGGCCAAGTACCTGCCCTCGTAGAGGGTGACGAAACCCTGCTCGATGCCCAAGCGATTTTGGTTTATCTCGCGAAAAAATACGGTGGCGAAGATTGGCTACCGACTGACGCTGTTTCTCTAAGTAAAGTTGTCCGTTGGCTCTCGACAACCGCCGGGGAAGTGCGTCAGGGCCCAGAAAGCACGCGACTTTATCATGCCTTTAAAATGAAGACCCTCAATATTGAGCGAGCAGAAACAAAAGCCAATGTGATTTTAAAACAGCTTGATGATCACCTAGCGGGTCAAGAATGGCTTGAATTTGGCCGTCCCACCATTGCAGACATTGCTGTTTTTCCCTATGTTGCCTTAGCGCCCGATGGCAAGATTTCCCTCGATCCTTATCCGAATGTATTGGCGTGGATTGATCGCATTAAGCATCTGCCAAACTTTGTCGGGATGCGCAGTATCGAAGCACCAAGCGCGTAAATCTTTTTCCATAAAGCCCAGTTTTCAGAAGAGTTCTTACAAAAGTAAATTAACGACTGAATCACAATCCTTCCTTGGGGAAGGTGCCGAAGGCGGAAGGGGTTTCAGTTGGTTACAGAACCTGTCGAAACCCACCCCTAGCCCCTCCCAAGAGGGGAACGTTTAGAACTTATGCAAGAGATTCAGAGATTACTGGGCTTTTCCTTAAGCTTTGTGAGAACAAAACCATGACGCAATTAGTAGGTTGGACACAAGAAATTTCCCCTTTTCATGATGGTGAAATGGCAGTGCAAGAGTTGGCTGGTGTCCGGACTAAGGCGGAAAAAATTGGTCGGCGTTTTATTCGGGATTTTATGCCGGCGGAGCACCAAGAATTTTACGGGCAATTACCGTTTATTTTCGTGGGAAGTTTGGATGAAAAGTCCCGTCTTTGGGCTTCAATTTTGACGAGTAAACAAGCTTTTATTTTTTCGCCAGATGATAAAACACTAAATTTTCAGGCAACTCCACTATTAGGCGATCGCCTCGCAGATAATCTCAAGCTCGACGCAAATTTGGGATTTCTGGGGATTGAATTACATACTCGCCGCCGTAATCGTGTGAATGGCAAAGTTACGGCGATCGCCCCAGATAATTTCACAGTGAATGTGACCCAATCCTTTGGGAATTGTCCGCAATTTATCCACAAGCGTAATTTAGTTTGGTTGCCAGAACGCTTTGAAAACTCTGCTAGCCAAGCCCAAACTTTTGATCATTTCACCGAAGAGATCACCGAAATAATTCGTCAAGCCGATAGCTTTTATCTTGCAACCAGTTTTAATGACAAATACGAACAAGGCAATGAAGGCGTTGATATGTCCCATCGTGGCGGCAAACCGGGCTTTGTCAAAATTGAAGGCGATCGCAGTTTTATTTTTCCAAATTTTGCGGGCAACAACTTTTACAATAGCCTCGGCAATCTTCATTTGAATAATCGTATTGGTGTTTTATTTATCGATTTTAAAACAGGTAATTTAGTCTCCCTTACTGGCACTGCTGAAATTCTTTGGGAAGGTGAACAGCTCGAAAATTTCAAAGGCGCAGAACAATTAATTCGAGTCACCGCTGAAGAAATTATCTTTTTACCAAAAATATTACCTTTTCGATGACAATTTGATGAGTATTCTCCAGCTAACGAATTTATCGGAGATTGGCAGTAAAAATGCGCAATAAATCTCTTGGGAAACTATGCCAGAATTAAATTGAATTCACCATATAGTTTTAGGATCTAGCCATGACTGCCACTTTGTCACGGGAAATGACTTTGGAAGAATATCTCCAATTTGACGATGGCTCCGAAAAAAATTACGAGTTGGAAGACGGAGTGTTACGGGAGATGCCGCCAGAAAGTGAACTAAATAAGAATATTGCTCTTTGGCTTTTGCTTTACTTTGCAGGTTTAGGAATTCCACCCTCTCAACTGAGTAACAAAACGGAAATTACAGTTCCTGGCTTAAAAGCTTCTAGTCGTTTTCCTGATTTAATGGTGTTGTCAAAAGTAGGGGCGATCGCCCTTAAAGGAGCCAGCCGTTCAACAATTTTTAGTGATATGCCTGCACCCGAAATTGTTGTGGAGGTTGTATCGCCGGGCAGAGAAAATAGCGTCCGCGATTATCGTCATAAACGTGCTCAGTACCAAGCCAGAGGCATTCAAGAATATTGGATTGTTGATCCCCAAGCTGAGAAAGTAACCATTTTGACGCTCAATGAATGGCTTTATGACGAAGCTATTTTTACTAAGGATCAGGCGATCGCCTCTGCTTTTTTAGAAAATTTAAACGTAGAATCTTATCCCACTGTGGCTAAGATTTTACAGATGGAAAATGATTAGTTTCTAGCTTGAAGCCTGAGAAAATCCGGCGATCGCCAAACAAATCCAACCGATTAGAAAACCCACCCCACCCAACGGTGTAATAGCACCAAGGATTTTCACCCCACTCAAACTCAAGGCATAAAGGCTACCAGAAAACAAAAAAGTCCCCACGATAAACCCGATTCCAGCTGCATTGAGCCAAGTTTGTGGCATCGATTCGTGTAACGCCAATAGACCAACAAATAGTAGGGCGATCGCGTGATACATCTGATATTTTGCCCCTGTCTCCCAAATATCTAAAGCATAGGTATCCAACTTAGCTTTAAGGGCGTGACTAGCAAAGGCTCCCGCCGCTACAGAAATTGCCGCGGAAATGGGGGCGATCGTCAAAAAAAACTTTGTCCACATTATTTTTTCTAAAACTATTCCTAAACCTAACAAAAAGCCCCACCGTCGGCAGGGCAAAGATTTCATCAAAACTTCGTTATCAAGGGAACCTCTAGCGGATATATTCCTTGAGGATGCTATTGCGGTTGGGGTGACGGAGCTTGCGAAGAGCTTTTGCTTCAATCTGACGAATACGCTCACGAGTGACGTTAAAGATTTGACCGATTTCTTCGAGGGTCTTCATGCGACCATCATCGAGGCCATAGCGGAGGCGCAAAACATCGCGTTCACGGGGACTGAGGGTATCAAGAACATTTTCGAGATCTTCACGGAGGAGGCTCTTAGAAACTTGATCCTCAGGGGTTTCACCATCAGCTTCGATAAAGTCACCTAAACGAGAATCTTCCTCCTTACCAATGGGAGTTTCGAGGGAAATCGGTAACTGAGCAGACTTTGCAATGAAGCGGAGTTTCTCGATGGTCATTTCCATGCGAGTGGCAATTTCTTCCTCAGTGGGCTTACGACCGAGTTCTTGGGACAAAATTTTAGTGGTCTTCTTAATCCGAGAGATAGTTTCGTAGAGGTGAACCGGCAGACGAATCGTACGGGATTGGTCGGCGATCGCCCGGGTAATAGCCTGACGAATCCACCAAGTCGCGTAGGTCGAAAACTTATACCCTTTCTCGTGGTCAAACTTTTCAGCCGCACGAATCAAACCCAAAGAACCCTCTTGAATGAGATCTTGGAAAGATAAACCGCGGTTCATATATTTCTTGGCGATCGAAACCACAAGACGAAGGTTGGACTGTACCATCTTGTCCTTGGCACGGCGACCATGGAATAGGCGACGACGAAAATCTCTGAGAGGCATACCGACAGCTTCAGCCCATTCCTTATCAGTAGGAACGCGAGACTCATGCTCAGTCAACTGTTCACGCATCCGCTCCAGCTCTAGCAAATCTGCAATTTTACGAGCAAGCTCAATTTCCTCTTCAGCGCGGAGGAGACGAATACGACCAATTTCTTGGAGGTAAATGCGAATCGAATCTTCAGTATAGGGTTTCTTCTTGGTGGCAGACTCTTTGCGACGACTGGTTTTAGCCTTGCGAGTTTTTTTCGTGGTGAGTTTGATTTCGACATATTCTGCGTCTTCTTTGACTGTTGTGACTTCCGCCTCGGCAAGGGCACTGTAATCAATCTCAGCATTGCTCTGACTCGCTTTTTGGGTTAGTTCCAGTGCTGTGTTCGCTTGGGTCATGCCTGTTTCCTCTGTATTAGCTATATATGACGGTGTACAAAATTTGAGAGTAATCAGTCTAACGGAATTCCTTGCGACGGCTCATTCATGGGTTGATGCTCCTGCAAATATCCGACTTAGGGAAATTGTGATTGCAATGCTGTCTAGACAGACAGACATCGACCAGTAATTGCACGGTCAAGATTCGCCCATAATTAGGCTCCATCCCGCCGCCAAAATGCTTTAACTATTCATTTCGGCAGAAATTGCTAGACATTCTAATTAATTTGTGTGTGATTGCCCACACGGTTATAACAAAAATCTTGCAGGCTGGCACAGTCTTTGATGAGATTTTCTGAAATAACTTCTGTCTAAGGTGTTTTGTGATCGTTTCTACAAAAAGGCGATCGCCTAACTACATTAGACTAAGGGATTTCTACTTTAAGTCAGATGTGCAACCTGTCAAGAGTCTTTGGAAAACTTGATTGGTTACAGAGTAACTGATATTTTTCCAAAATGGCCGGAATCTAGAAAAATACGCTTATTTACCTATAAAAATTTTCATGAATCCGCTTTTCAGAATATTTTTGCAAAGATTTAAGTGCGGTCAACTTGACTTGAGGATTTAGACTTTGCCCCATGCCCTCGCCGCAAAATTTCCCCAGCACCTCAGAATAACTCCCCAGAAAAATTCATCCTAAGATTTTACGCTTCACAAAATCACTAATTAATTTTCTGGCGATCGCCCGTGGTGAAACGATTAGATTCTGCTATCTTATTAAACCAGTTTGATCAACAAGAGAATTTGTATCAAACCCGATTATTCACCAGCTCCACAACACAATCAGCATGAAATCGTATCTTGCCGCCGCCGTCCAAATGACGAGTAAGCCCGACATGGCACACAATCTCGGAGAAGCAGAAGATCTCATCCAGTTGGCGGTCAACCAAGGTGCTGAGTTTGTCACGTTACCCGAAAATTTTTCCTTCCTCGGTGAAGAACAGCAAAAAATGGCCCAGGCTCAAGAAATTGCAGCCAAGAGCGAAAAATTTCTTAAAACAATGGCACAGCGATTTCGCATCACATTATTGGGAGGTGGCTTTCCAGTCCCAGTCGGTGAAAACAAAGTTTTTAATACAGCATTACTGATCTCACCAGAAGGGCAAGAGCTAGCCCGCTACCACAAAGCACATCTCTTTGATGTGGATCTCCCTGATGGCAACACCTATGCCGAATCAAGCACAGTACAGGCAGGCAGCAGCTTGCCACAACTATGCCGTACACCCCAATTAGGCAATATTGGCCTATCCGTTTGCTATGACGTGCGCTTTCCAGAACTCTATCGACACCTGTCGCAGCAAGGCGCTGATGTGATTTGCATTCCCGCTGCCTTTACCGCCTATACCGGCAAAGATCATTGGCAAACGCTGATCCAAGCCCGCGCCATTGAAAATACAGCTTATGTCATTGCTCCCGCCCAAACTGGTAAGCACTACGGGATGCGCTACTCCCACGGACATGGGATGATCGTTGACCCCTGGGGCACGATTCTCAATGATGTTGGTGTTCACCCCGGTGTGGCGATCGCCGAAATCAGTCCCACCCGCATCAAACAAGTCCGCCAACAAATGCCCTGTTTACAACACCGAGTCTTTTAGGACTTTAGAACTAAATATTTTTTTCAAAACTGCCTTGTCGCAAAATTTTGTCACCTCCAATTACATCCAAGAATTTTGTCGAATTTTGAAGGTGACATTTTTCGTTTACACAAAACCACTAGGCATATTGCCGTTGCATCAAACGATGTAAAAATTCAGGCGACACACAACGGCGCTCCGAAGAATAGGTCATCAAATTTACCCCATTCATAATCTGCACAGTACTTACCCGCACCCGGAAATCATCCGTGATAAACCAAGCCCGTTCACGACCCTGATTGCGCTCATACTCCGTATCGATAGTCATCACACCATCAGCCGCAAAACTGTAAACCCCCACCACAGGAATCCCTTCCACATAACCCTTATTCCGCAAAAACTTACCCTTACGAGGGTCATCCGGACTTGGAATATCCACCAAAATAGCCTCATAATTTGGATCCGGTTCCTTTTCACTTAAATTCCCTTGCCATTGGAAACTTGCCCCGCCACTAACAAGTTTTGGATCAGTACTTTGTGCCTCACAAATCTCTAAAACTCGCGGGTCATCTTTACCCAAGACAGAAATAATTAAATTAGATTCACCAGATTCATCGGCCGCCGAGTCAAAACGATGCACCGTCCGCTGAGAGAACCACATACCCTCACTCTTACGAAAAAAAGCCATCATACTCATAGGCGTTTCACTTAACATTTGTTATTCCCCCTCATGCGTTTTATAAACAAAAAGTCAACAAAATTAACAAATAAATATTAAAAGCCAACTGAATGACTCACTGGATTTTACAATCATTATGTTTTTTCGTTTTATTTCATTTTTAATTCCATGAGCTCCCTCGCTAATCGCCTCAGTTTTAAGCGTTACCTCCCCAATGAAATCAAGGAAATGTTAGAGAGTGGCAAGAGCTTAGCAAATACAAATTTAGAAGGGATAGATTTAACGGGATTTGATCTGAGTAATGCCGATTTACAGGGAGCGATTCTGATTGGCGTTAATTTCTCCCAGAGCAATTTAAGCGGCGCAACGTTACAAAATGCCGATCTCCGTCGCGCTAATCTCAACGGCGCTTCTCTCAAGGGGGCAAATCTGACTGGCGCTTATTTACAGCGGTCAATTCTCAATGGCTGTGACCTCACTGAAACCACTCTCGATGGTGCAAGTTTCACGCTGGCGTTTTATGACTCTAAAACAGTTTGGCCACAAGAATTTAATTACCGTAATTCTGGTGCTGTTGGTCCTAAGGCGAATTTAGCAGGGGCTTATCTCAACACGGCGAATCTTCGAGGTGCTGATTTGCAAGGGGCTAATCTGCGAGGTGCTTACTTGAGTGGTACAGATTTTACTGGGGCGAACTTAACGGGTGTTGCCTTTAGCGGCGCGAATTTGAAGCGGGCATTTTTGACGGGTGCTTGTTTGAGGGATGCTCGTTTGGTGAATGTGGAGCTGGAAATGACGGACTTTAGGGGCGCAGATCTTACGGGTGCAATGCTTGAGCAAATAGAAAGCTTGGCGGGGGCTGATTTTAGTCAAGTGCGTGGTCTGAGTGATGCGGAACGGTCTTATCTGTGTAGCCGATCGCCGAAGGAATTAGGCACATGGAATTCTTTTACGCGCAAAAATACACGCGAAAGTTTAGGTTGTCAGCCACGCCCTTAGGTCATGAATTAACTGATTGAGCCGTCGGGTTAAGTCAATTTAAGTAACGTGAGTTTTGCTTAAGCATGCTCGGAAGTACGACGCGGTGAATGGGAGAGC
>NZ_MRBY01000071.1 GCF_001904615.1 [Limnothrix rosea] IAM M-220 | reverse complement strand
GCTTCAAAGCTCCTTCTTTAAACCTTTACAGCGACTTTTGCGTAATGGATAGCTTTCAAAGGGAGGCAATTTAATGAACAAACTTTATGAATTGTTGGAACCCTTATCGCCTTCAGCACCTTCCCTAGGGAAGGATTTTGCTCAATGACTAATGTCTAATATCTGTTCACTGATACCTGTTGAAACATCTTCCTAATACAAAAAACTTCCCCAAGCAAAAACAGCATCACCTTTTTTATTCGTGTCGAAACGTAGATCCCCCTAAATCCCCCTTTGGAAGGGGGACTTGAGCTTTTTAGGTTGTTCCGTGACCTGTTAAAACCCCTTCCTGAGATGTCTGATACCTGTTCACTGATACCTGTTCACTGATACCTGTTCACTGATACCTGTTCACTGATACCTGTCAAATCTTTCTAACGAACCGCCTTGATGCGATAGGCAACAGTGATTTCAAGGATTGTAGAAGTCCGAGATTCACCCTGCTGGGCGATATACTCCGCATGGCACTCAGGATTGACACAAGCTAAAAAGGCTCCCACACCAAGGGGTTTCGTACCACCGGTAAAGTCAATGATAAGTTCCTCTTCACTCAGTCCAAGGAACTCAGCATGGACGTAAATACCGTTCACTAAATTCAGGATGTAGTCCGGGTTATGCATCTCCGCCATATTTACGTTGAGTGAGCGTTCTTGGTTTGGTAAAACAAAATCACCGTAATAAAACATCAGATGTTCGCTGATCCCTTCTTGCACCAGTTTCTGTTCGAGACGGCGCGCAAAGGGGACAGACTCTTCTGTGCAAATAATCCAGCAATGCTCTAAACGAGGAAAACTACCATTATTCCAGTGGTGACGAATCGCGATTTCAGCGGGGGAATCTTCCTTTGGACTCATAATCACAACTAAGCCCCGATAGCATTCGGTTAACTCCTGAACGTAAACCCTTTCGGGTTCGACGCTACCGAGCAGACCGCTTCCTGCTAGTTTTTGGCGTATCCAGCCAGCAAAACTTGTGAAGTAAATAATCAATAACGTTATACCCAGCAACGTACTTAAAGCCAAGAGCTGAAAAACAGTGGGATGTTCGATCTTGAAATATTGCTGAAGGATGGGGCTAAGGTTTTCCCAGAAAAAATTGGAAACACCATTAGACAAAATATTGAGCAAGATAACAGTGAAAAAGAAAAATGCCAGAAAATTCTTTGTCGGATCGTTAAGGATTTGGAGAATCTTGTTACGACGGCGCATGGGCTTTCTCCGAAAGGCAATGGGTGAAATCGTCTCCAATTATTATGTGTCGGACATTGAAGACCCCTCTTCTAAGACCTTGGTGAAATCGTAAAATACAGCCCAAGGTACAGACTGACCCCATTCACATCCTTCCGCCATGCCAATAATTAGCAGTGAAAGGAATAGAAAAATAGTGATCTTTCTACTTCTGAGAGTCCCTGAAATGTTTTCTGTGACTATGGCTCGAGGCAGATTTGAACTGCCGACCTTGGGCTTATGAGTCCCCTGCTCTAACCAACTGAGCTACCGAGCCGAATCAAAACCGAAAACCAGTATAGCAATGGAAAATGGTGTCGTCAATCTAAAATTTGAAAATTTTGCTGATGCTAGGCAACTTTCTTGATTTGGCAACAAGAAAACACTTGTCTCGTCAATGATTTTGGAAGACTTATTCATTGCCCTCGTATCCCGTGGAGATTTTGACTCCGTAACTATATATTTCCCGATTGAGGGGGAATAAGCCTGAGCGGACAGAATAAACAGCAAATGCCCAATCCATAATTAGAGGGCATACAATATGAGCAAGTAGAGAAGAAGGCTATCGGTTCGCTAAAATAGTGGGCCTTTTCGAGATCATCAGTCTTTCACGCTTTGTAACTGAATTCCATAAGGCGATCGCCGAACCATATGACAGAAAATCCCAACCTAGACCCCAACAAAGAGCCGCTACAGGGCGACGTCAAAGACGAACAACCCCAAGAAAACCCTTGGGTGGAAACCATTAAGACCCTTGTGACAGCCGGTATTCTAGCCATTGGAATTCGCACATTTGTTGCCGAGGCTCGCTATATCCCCTCCGAGTCGATGTTACCGACATTGGAAGTACAAGATCGCCTTATTATCGAAAAAATCAGCTATCGCTTTAAGGATCCTAAACGTGGCGATGTCGTTGTTTTCCAGCCGACAGAAATCCTTGAGCAGCAAAACTACAAAGATGCCTTTATCAAACGCGTCATCGGTATTCCCGGCGATACCGTCGAAGTTAACAACGGCCGAGTCTACGTGAACGGCCAAGAATTAGAAGAAGGATACATCTACGAAACGCCCGATTACGACTATGGCCCCGTTGCCATTCCTGACGATCATTACCTCGTTTTAGGAGACAACCGCAACAATAGCTATGACTCCCACTATTGGGGCTTTGTCCCCCGCGAAAAATTAGTCGGCAAAGCCTTTGTTCGTTTCTGGCCGTTTAATCGTGTGGGAACCCTGAGCGAAGAGCCACAATTCGCCGAGGAAACTCCCGTTACGCCCTAGCATTGCACCCCGTTGCTCGGTAGGATATAGGGCGACTCCATTCCTGTGCCATTATGAGTGATTCTTCTCTGCTGCTCCAAGCTTCCGGACTTCATAAAAGTTTCGGGGGAATTCGCGCGGTTCAAAACGCATCTATTGATGTGCCCCAGGGAAATATTACCGGGTTAATCGGCCCCAATGGCGCGGGTAAAACGACACTATTTAATTTATTGTCAAATTTTATCCAGCCGGATCAAGGCAAGGTTATTTTTAATGGTCAGGAAATCCAACATTTGCCATCCCACGAAATTGCCCTTAAGGGGTTTGTCCGTACTTTTCAGGTGGCACGGGTATTATCGCGATTATCTGTCATGGAAAATATGCTCCTCGCGGCACAACAGCAGACTGGTGAAAATCTCTTGAAGGTTTGGTTTCAGCCCGGCAATATTCGGCAGCAGGAAAGGGCAAATCGCGATAAGGCGATGACAATTTTAGAGTCTGTTGGTTTGGCGGAAAAGGCGCAGGATTATGCGGGGGCTTTGTCCGGTGGTCAACGGAAATTGCTGGAAATTGCGCGGGCGATGATGAGTGACCCCAAATTAATTTTGCTGGATGAGCCTGCTGCGGGGGTCAATCCCACTCTTATTAATCAAATTTGTGAGCACATTGTGCGTTGGAATAGTGAAGGGATTTCGTTTTTGGTAATCGAGCACAATATGGATGTGATTATGACGCTGTGTCATCATGTTTGGGTTTTAGCGGAAGGTACAAATTTGGCGGATGGCACGCCCACGGAAATTCAAAATAATGATCAAGTTCTTGAAGCGTATTTAGGATCGTAAGTTTTAGTGAAATTTCTTTTAACGAATGATGATGGCATCGATGCACCGGGCATCGCGGCTCTAGATCGGGCGATCGCCGGCCAGAAGACGATTGTGGCACCAAAGTATCAGATGTCGGAATGTGGCCACCGCTTTACGGTGCGATCGCCGATTACGGTGGAGCAACGTTCAGAAAAAGCCTATGCCGTTGACGGTACGCCAGCCGATTGTGCGAGATTAGGTTTAGCCGAATTTGCCCAAGATGTGGACTGGGTTTTATCGGGGGTCAATGCTGGGGGAAATCTTGGGGTTGATATATACACTTCTGGTACGGTCGCGGCAGTACGGGAAGCAACCATTCTCGGTAAACGGGCGATCGCCTTTTCCCATTTTATTCGGCAACCCCTAGAAATTGATTGGGACTTAGTGACCCATTGGACAACAAAAATTTTTAACGAATTATCCCAAAAAGAGCTTAAGAAAAATCATTTTTGGAATGTAAACTTACCCCACCTTGTATCCGAAAACACTCCCACAATAATCTACTGTCAACGAAGCACAGCCCCCATGCCAGTCACCTATAAAAAAGTCGATTTCACCTACCAGTATTCCGGTAGTTATGTTGATCGACCACGACAATCTAATACAGATGTAGACATTTGTTTTTCGGGGAATATTGCCATCACTCAAATTTCGATTTAAAAGTTTTTATCCCCCAAACAAAAAGGCTAACAATAACTTAAATATCCAAAGGAAGAAAATAGAGCTAATCGCGATAATAAAAATCACTGTACCAAAGATGAAAATGATTGGTTTCCAGTCAATTTTTTCTGCATTTATTTCTGTAAGCTCTGATGCTATGGCATCTTCTCTGAATTGCGGTACATCCTGTTCAAGGAGTTCAATATTTTTTTGATTTGCCTTCCATGCCACATCAAATAGATCACCCGCAATAGGGACAGAGCCAGCCAAACTATCTACTAGGATATTCGTGGCCATCTTAACGAGGGTTTCTTGTTTTGCGCCGAGACTGGCGGCTTCAAATACGATATAACCTGAAACAATAAGGGTTATGTAATCCCCGACAGCCGGAAATAAACCAATGATTGGGTCGAGTCCAATTTTTTGCTTGGTTCCGGGGATTGAAACTGCATTATCGAGAAGCTTGCTTAGGGTTTTAATTCTTTTTAGTCGTTTTAGTTTTGTCGCACTCATAATGGTGTTTTTCTGATTTCTCTAGCAAGCTTAGTTTATATAGTCTGGTAAATTTTGCCCTAAATATTCAATTATGTTTTGAAAATCTTTGAGAATAATATTTTGATTACTCTGCGTTAGACATGGGACATGGGCAAAAGTCACTTGAGTTGTTAACTGTTTTTTCTGGAGATAGTCTAAAACATGAAAATATAATCCTTCACAAACAAATTTTCCGGCATCATGACTAACTTTTGTTTGTAAAAGATTTTGAGTGAGTTTCTTTAAATTAAGCTGGGTTTGAAAGTGTTTCTGATCGTAAAAGGCTTGGGATTCTAAAGTTAATACTTGACGGGATTCTGCCATGCCGCAGCAAATAATCAGGTCGGGTTGGTGGGTGGCGATCGCCGCAATAACCTTGCCGCTGGCTAACGGTGTATCAACAGGGAGATGGCGCAAGAAAACAAGCTCAACATTGGGAATATGCCAGTCCTCAACTAACGCTAATAAATCATCAGACGCATTACTTTGCTGATGGTCTAGCCAAGGGCGAAAGGATGTCAGTAGGAGCTTCCGCCCAGACATTATTCAGAGGCTTCAAGCTGCTTGAGGCCATATTCTGCAGCCTCCCGAATTTGCGGATGGTCATCCTTTGCCAAGAACTTGAGTGCCGACAAACTTTGCTCACAGGGTAGGCGACCGAGCGCCTCCGCTAAACGCTGCTTGATCAGCCAGTTGTCAGACGATGCAAAGGCTAAAAGCTTATCTACCGCATCAACTGCACCAATTTCTCCGAGGGCGGCGATCGCCGCTTGCTGAATGACAACCTCTTTACTGTCAAGGGCTTGCAAGAGAGCATCCTTTGCCTCAGGCTTACCGAGATTGCCCAGAGAAACCGCCGCACTAAACTGCACAAGCCAAGACGTATCTTCGTAAAAAGCCCGTAGCAATGGTTGCAATGCCCGTTCATCCTCTAAATATCCCAGCGCTCCCGCCGCATCAGCGCGAATGCCATAGTCATTGTCCGTTTCCAACAAATTAATTAATAAATCAAAGGATTCATCAGTCTGCTTCACACCTAGGGCAAAAACGGCCATAGAGCGAATTTGCAGTACCTCGTCATCGAGCACTTTCTTGATCAAAGGCATTGCCACCTCCGCCTCAACATTTCGCAAATTTGCTAAAGCAATCATGCGATCGCGGGAATTAGCACTATCAAGTTGCTGAGAAATTTCGGCTAAACTGAGTTGGGGCATTACAAAAACCTGTAGAGATGCTTAATAAAATTGTAATGAATGCAATGGGATTTTTTCAATGGAGCATGGTGTGGTGAACCCTACAAATCCGGTCGTACTGGTACATGGTTTTTTAGATCGCCAGTATATTTTTAAGTCCATGGCGCGGTATCTCAAAGCCCAAGGGTGGTCTGTTTATGCCCTTGATCTTGTACCCAATGATGGGCGGCAGTCCCTACCAAATCTTGCCCGGCAACTACAGGTTTTTATCGACAAAAATCTGAGCGGCTCGTCCAATATCGACTTAATCGGCTTTAGTATGGGGGGTCTCGTCACGCGCTATTATCTCCAGCGGATGGGCGGCCACGAACGAGTTGAACGCTACATCAGTATTTCTGCCCCGAATAATGGCACGCTGACGGCCTATAGTTTGCCGTTTCCGGGGATCAAGCAGATGCGCCCGAACAGCGATTTTTTGAATGATCTCAATGGTGATGTGGAGTCCTGTCTCGAAAACATTCAGGTGACATGGATGTGGACACCTTTTGATCTGATGATCTTGCCAGCGGATAGTACGCGCCTGCCAATTGGCCATGAGGTGAAGCTGCCTGTGGCGTTTCATCCTTGGATGCTCAGCGATCGCCAAGCCCTTGCAGCGGTAAAAAAAGCTTTACTTGAATCGTAAAAACCTAAAAATCTTCTATCAGAAAAACTTCGCAGTACTCCGACCATAGGTAAAAGCTTGCTTGGTGGTGTAGCGAAGCGTGAACAAAGTGAGCAGTTTACACAGTTTTTTTATCCTGTAGACATGCTTAATGTGACATGGGAATTCAAGCTAGAGCCAACTGCCGAGCAGGTTGCAGAAATTGAGCGCACTTTAACGGTTTGCCGTAAGGCGTGGAACTTTGCTCTACGAGAGCGCAAGGATTGGCTCAGTTCTCGGAAATCACCGATCAATGCTTGCTCGATTCGGCAGGCGTTCATCTTGCCAGCAAGCACCCCTTTTCCGGGGTATCACAAAAACCCATTTACATCAGCTTATTTTTAGGGCGATGTCGTTATTATCGAGCTTGCAACTCATTAGCCGTTTTTGTGAGTAGAGTATCCCAGTCATTAAGCAATGTCGCAGTGGTTGCATCAGCTGGAGTTTCTGTTCTTTGGGCTAAACGAGCGATGCCATCCACTGTATCTAGCCAGCTCCTCGACACCACAGATGATGGAGAGGACACAATCGTTGCATCTCGACTAATCAGCAAAGTTTTTGTCCGGCTAACAGCTTTAGTCACATCAATACTCATTCGCTCCAAATCTTGGTCGAGTAATTCTGTAGAAACACCACAACCCAATTCAATGGTTGCCAAATAGGTCTTGAAATGGGACAAACCTCCAGTGTGTTGGGGGATTTGTAAGCTAATAAGATTTTTATTTGATAATCTATCGCGAACCATGGTGACGGGAAACTCATACCCATAGGCAGCGGTATCTAGGAGTAACGCGTCAATGAATCGAGATAAATATCCATCATCGGTTTCGGTCTCTGCCACAATCGGCTCTACCGTATCCGCAATGTCAGCATTGGGTTCAGGATCAAGGGGCGATAAATACAAACTTGCCTGTACAAATAATTCTTGCTCCGGGTTTGCGGGATGTACATAAAGCCAAATTGTCGGATGGGACTCCTTCGTGGAGCTATAGCCATGGTCTGGGATTAGAACAGCGTAGTCACAACTCGATGAAGAGCGAGAAGCACCGCCAGCTCCGCCCTGTAAACCGGGATTCTTATCGTCTGGGGGGGCATCAAAATTTGATTCTGTCAGTATGGCTAAAGTTTGGGTTGTCGGCTGGGCTTGTACTGTGTTGATCAATACTGTGTTGGTCAATGTGGCGATCGCCCCCAAGCTGAGCCAACTAGCTGCAAAACCTTTGAAATGAGAAGAAAACATTATTGTCATTGTTGTCGAAGTAGAGATTTGACAGGGGCTACAGTTTGATAACGGGTATGGGGATACAAAAGATTCAAACTTCTATAGTCAAAGTCAATAAGTTGTAGGACTAAAAAATTGGGGAGTTGTAAAATTTTAGCGAGGTAAACGAAACCTGTTGAAAAATCCCCGACTTTTGCACCCCAAAATTGGTGTACTAATCTTGCTCGCCTTGGCCATATCAAACAAATTATTGACTATGATAAAAGGCTTTCGCTGTAAAGATGTTTTACAACTCCGAAATTATGTCCCATGGCCAAGGGAAATGCCACCTTCATTTTAAATTGCCCCATGAAACAGCCCCATTAAATTGCCCCATTAAGCGCTCCTAAGGCAGCTGCTTTGCAGTTGTACCTTTAGCTACATAACGTGAGTTTTGCTTAAGCATGTTCGGAAATAGGACGCGGTGAATGGGAAAGCGAGAGATCGGGAGATGTTTCTATGCAAACAATCCTCGCTTTCAAAAAATGCAAATTTTCGTTGCTTCCCCGTGTCTTTCCCTCTCCGTGTCTCTTTTTCTCTAAAGAATTTTGGCTACATTCTTATCCATAACTGACGTTACATAGGGCGGGGGAAAGTCAGCTTTTAGAGGATTTTACTTGGCGCGGAACCAATTTGCGCCACACTTCTCCTAGCCATAATACCGGCGATGTCCCGACAATAATCCAGAGCCAATGTTGCCAAGTTAAAGGCACTGTTCTAAAGGCGCTACTCCCCCATTGCACCATCACGATCTGGCCAATAAAAATAATGGCGACGATCGCCCCAAAGGCCGGATTTTTTAGGAGTCCTGTAAAGGCAGAAATGGAGAGGCCAAAGCAGCGGGCATTAAATAAATTCCACAGTTGTAAAAAGACAAAAATCGCAAAAAATACAGACAATTCGTAGATATCAATGCTGCCATCACGCATATCGTATTTCAGCAGAAGGATCATCAAAACCAAGAAAGTCAGTCCTAAAGCGATGATTTGGGTCGCCATGGCCGAGTTGATAATAAATGCGTCCGCACGACGGGGCGATCGCTTGAGCACTTCTGGGTTGGGGGGTTCGGTGGCCAGAGCAAGGGCGGCAAAGGTATCCATAATCAAGTTCACCCACAGCATTTGTGTCACTGTCAGGGGTAGCTCAATGCCGATAAAAGGCCCAAGGAGGGCAGTCCCCAAGGCAACAACGTTAATGGTTAACTGAAACAGTAAAAATTTCTGGATATTTTCGTAGAGGGATCGCCCCCACAAAACGGCATTGACGATGCTACTAAAGGAGTCGTTGAGCAAAATAATGTCGCTAGCTTCCTTGGCGATCGCCGTACCACTGCCCATGGCTAAACCCACTTCTGCTTGTTTTAAAGCCGCCGCATCATTGGTGCCATCACCCGTTACACCGACCACAGCGCCAGTCCGTTGTAAAAGTTGTACAAGCCGTAATTTATCGAGGGGACAGGCACGGGACAAAATGCGGAGGGACTTTACCGCTTCAAAGGCAGCCTTATCGTCGAGGGCAGCAAACTGAGGCCCCGTTAAATGTTGGGGGTGGCGGGGATCGCTCTCTTCGGTTAGAAGGCCGATCTGGCGGCCAATTTCTTTGGCTGTTTGGGGACTATCGCCTGTGACAATTTTTACTTGAATACCAGCATTCATACAGTCTTGAATGGCTTGGGGCACATCCTCCCGGAGGGGATCGACAATGGCAAAAAAGCCCAGCCACACGAGGTGTTGTTCTAGCTCCGTAATTTTAAAATCCCTCAAATCTGCGAGGGGACGATAGGCAAATCCGAGGGTGCGCATCCCCCGCTGTTGATAATCTTGGAGCTTACGGATAATGTTTGCCCGTTCTGTCAGGGGTTTGATGCCCGTGGGGGTGAGCTGATAGTCACACCGTTGTAACACGACTTCGGGCGCACCTTTGAGATACAGAACTTCTTCGCCAAGGATTGGCGATCGCCCCAAACTGGTCATGTACTTTTTTTCTGCTGAAAATGCTCCTTGGGATGTGAGGTCAAACCCATAGCGATAGTTTAAATAGTTAAGCTTGCGGTCATCTAACCAGAGTAAAAGCGCTCCCTCTGTCGCATTCCCAATCACTTCCGATAAGCCGTCGCCAGAATATTCTAAATCAGCCGTACTATTGGCGGCGATCGCCTCCGCGAGAATATCCATTACCTGATCATACTGCTCAGTCGTTTCACCCATTAAACCCGGCACAACCACATCCTGAACCAGCATCTGATTACAAGTCAAAGTGCCCGTTTTATCCGAACAAATGACCGTTGTTGCCCCAATGGTTTCACAGGCATGCATCCGACGTACGAGATTATTTTCCGCTGTCATCCGTCGCATACTATAGGCAAGGGAAAGGGTGACACTCATGGCCAGACCCTCGGGCACCGCCACCACAATAATCGTGACCGCCACCATAAAATAATTTAGCAGCGCCAGACCCACCTCCGACGGCAACCATTCCCCAAAGGTCGCAGGAACCCAACCGAGGAAATCCCCCAGCTTAATCGCCGTCGCAAAAAAAACAGCGCCACCAGCCAATATTAAAAGCCAATTTTCTGCCATGGCAGGCGGCTCTAAATCTAAAAACCGCGGTAAATAATTGTTTTTTTTCAATAACTGGCGGCCATCGTCTAGTACAGGTAACCAGACCGGAATTAAGACGATCATCACCGTCACTAAAATGATGCCCACCATATAACCTTGCCGGGAGGTAAGCAATAATTCTTCAGTGACTAGACCGCGAATTAATAGGGCAATAAAAGTGAGCACTGCCACCAATAAACCCGCGACACCGATCGCCTGACTGAGTTCTTCCAACTGGCGATTTAGGGGTGTATTTTTATCATCTTCGACGGTCGCCACCGCCTGGGCTAATTTCCCAATTTCCGTGCGATCGCCCACCGCGAGCACCCGACAAAAACCATGACCTTGGGTCACAATTGTGCTGCGATAGACCCGATTAAATGGATAAGTACTTTCTTCATCCGGCTGGAAACGGTCTTTACTGTGGGATTTATAGGACGGCTCCGACTCCCCAGTTAATTTTGCCTGGTCAACATAGAGAGAAACACTATCGATCACCTCAGCATCCGCTGGCACTTCGTGCCCCTGCTCAATGTAGATGATATCGCCGACAACTAATTCTTGGCGCGGTAAATTGACATATTGTCCGTTGCGAATGACCTTGATATTGACTTGGTCGTATACATGATTTAGGAGAGCAAATTCTTGATTCGCTTTAAATTCATTAAAAAACGCAACCGTGGTTGACAGTAGGATGGCAATAATAATGCCTAACCCCTCTGCAAATTCCCCCTGTAATAAACCCACCGCTAAGGCAACGGCTGCCGCAATCATCAAAATACGAATAACTGGGTCTTCAAATTTTTCTAAAAAGAGTTTCCACCAGGGATCTCGCTGGGGTGGTGTTAAAACATTTTCGCCATTACTAGTACGGCTGGCAAGCACTTCTTCGGTTGTTAATCCCCCGTAGGGGAGGTGGCGATCGCTTGTGGATGCAGTAGTCATAATTTTTTAAATGCCGGCCTGTTGTGATCGTCGCTTGGGCTTTTCTATGGTAGGTTTAACCACTTTTTAAGCGTGGTAAAACGTTAAGAAAATTTAGCCTTGCCTAGTGCAATAGAGACATCTGAATATATTTCTGAACTTACTGGCTAAGATGTGAAGAGAATGAGATGTAGTGCTACCCATGGGATAGAGTTGAGATGACGGTTACCCAAACAAAAATTACAGCAATTTTGTCGCGACTAGAGAAAATTGAAGCCCGCCAAAATCTTTTAAAAAATAGCCTCCTCTCCCTGAAAAAACAGGTAGACACCCTCGCTGCTTCGTTTCAAAATCGACCGGAACTGGCACAACTTCAGTCTATTCAAACAACCCTTGATCATTTGGCACGGTTTGGTGAGCATATCGACAGTCCGATTGCGGCAAAAAAGGCTTCCCCTCGCCACAGTTCCCAAGGGTCAATGATGTCTGGGGATGGGATTGACCCAGATGTGTTGGTCATGCCTTTGCTTGATAATGATTCTGAGCTGGAGGACGTTTTTGATAATGATATTGCCCCTGATCTATCCATGCTCCTCGATACGATGGATATGGGGGCTGGCCAAGGTTTTGATGATTTAGAGCTTGGGGGGTCGTCCCTCGATGGTGAACTTGGCGATCGCCTCTTAGAGGGCAATCTTGATCTTGATAATCTTGATTTAGAAAATATTAGCCTCGATGAACTTGAGCAATTAGATTTATATAGTCTCGGAAATCTTGACGATGACCTAGGTAGCGGCCTTGGGAGTTCCGAACAGGGCTCAAAGGATTTTGGTGATTTAGAAATAGAAGGGTTTGATTCTGGCGCTGGTTTAGGCAATGGGCAAATCGGGAAGCTTAATGACACCATGGTGCGGCTAACTGAGTCGGATGCTCTGGATGCGGAGCAAGCCTCCCAATTTTTTGATCTGGAGGATGTGGAGTTAGATCCTGTGGCCATGAATGCCCTTGACTTGGCGGATTTGTCTGATCTTGATGTTGATGATCTCACGGACACTCACTTAGATGGGCTTGCTCTAGGTAATAGTTTAGATGATCTACAGCTTCCTAGTGAGTCTTTCGCTGCGGGAGAACCTTCTGTTGAGATGCCGGAAAGTCTTGAAAATACTGGTTTTGAGGCTGCGGCGATCGCCAATGATGTTCGTGGGTTTGATTTCTCTTTAGAGAATTCAGAATTATCTGATGCGGATTTAGGCGTTGCTAGTGAGTCAGACGAGCAGCAGCTAGATGATCTTGACCATGGGAGTCTCGATGATTTGGCGATCGCCTCTAGTGTGGGCGAGCCGGATTTAAATCTGGATTTAAATCTAGATCATCTTGAATTAGAAGTCGCCGTTGAGATGGATAATTACGACAACCTCCTTAGCCCAGACTATGACGAAATATTGGATACCGACAGAGGGTCAGCGATCGCCGAGAATTTACTTGAGCCTCCCGCCGTCGAGCCAGCGGCAGCTATCCAACAAACCTTAGAATCAGCCGCCCAAGAGATGTTAGACCAAGAAACCACAGATTTACCAGCGGCAGATCTCACCCTTGAAGCAAAGGACGCTCCCCAAGACAGATCGCCAGCAGAACCAACACCAGATTTTAAAACACAAAAAGAATCATTAACACCAGACCCAGACACGGAGGCGATCGCCTCCCCAGAACGACCCGATGAATTGGCCGAAGTTTTACCCGAAATTACCCAGCCAACATCTCCTCCCCTAGGCCGCACACCCATCCTCGACACAGAAAGCCCAGAAGAATTAGCCACAGCATCACAGCCTCCCGTCCCCGCCCCCCAAGCCGAATTAACCGCCGAAGAGATCATTACCCGCATCGAAAATCGCCAACACTATTTCATTGGCTTCCAGTTAATGCAGCTCCAACTTGCCCAGCAAAACTTGCGGGATTGCGTCTTTGACACAAGCAACCTCCAAAATAGCCAACTCCAAAACTCCGATCTGCGGGACAGTAGTTTTAAAAGTTGTGATCTAACCGCAGCAAACCTTGAATATACCTCCCTTGAACGGGCAAACTTTGAACAAGCAAATCTCGCCAAAGCAAAACTTCAGGGAATTTTGTTTAACAGTCGCACCAGTTTTTTAGGCGCGAATTTAGAAGGGGCTGATTTTAGTAATTTAGATTTAACCCGCCCTCCCGAATTTAAACAGGCAAATTTACGGCGGGCACAGTTTGTCGGGGTCAACTTGCGGGGGGTCAATTGTCAAGGTTGGAATTTTTCAGAAGTTAACCTACAACGCGCCAACTTAATTGATACAAATTTCCGAGATACAGATCTCACCGGTGCTGATTTAACGGGGGCAATTTATAGTGCGAAAACAATTTTTCCAGAAGATTTTCAGCCAACAGGTGCATTGTTGATTGCTGCGGGTGAGGATCTCAGTCAACAGGATTTACAGAAGCAGGATTTATCAAAACTTCAGTTGACGAATATCAATTTTAGTGGCGCAAATTTAGAACATGCAAACCTAGATAAATGTGATTTGTCCGATGCCAATTTCAGTGGTGCCAATTTACGGCGATCGCAGATCCGAGCCACTTGCCTAGAAACAAATTTTGAAAACGCAAACTTAACCCAAGCTGACCTCAGCGAAGCGAATGTTACCGGGAGTAATTTCTCCAACGCAAACCTCGAAGCCGCCACCCTAAAAAATGCGAATTTCACCATGGCAAATCTTCGGGGAGCCCAGCTCAAAAATGCCGATACCTATCGGATGAACTGTAACGGTGCGAACCTAGAAAATCTGGATCTAACCGGGATAAATTTTGAGGGAGATTTGAGTGGTGCAAACCTAACCCGCGCTAAGCTGTGTGGTTTAAATTTCAACTATTTAGATTTGAGCTGGGCAAATTTAACCGATGCCGATGTCACGGATGTCACATTTAAAGAAACCAATCTAGACAATGCCAATCTTCGCGGTGCCATAGGGTTCAATTTAGATGACTATGACTACAAAATCTATTTAAACAATACAATTTTACCCGACGGTAAAACCTTAGATTAAACCCCATTAATAATGAAATACCTAGAGCTCCCACCACGCAGTTCACTGCAATAGATTTAGGGCAGTTTATGGGTCGGCGATCGCCATTTTGCTACAACATCATTTAATGTTTTCCACAATTTGTAAGACTATTTTTTGTTTTTCACGTCAAAAACCGCACAAAGTTCCTATTTAACGTGAGTTTTGCTTAAGCATGCTCGGAAGTACGACGCGGTGAATGGGAGAGC
>NZ_MRBY01000070.1 GCF_001904615.1 [Limnothrix rosea] IAM M-220 | reverse complement strand
CTCCCGATCTCTCGCTCTCCCATTCACCGCGTCGTACTTCCGAGCATGCTTAAGTAAAACTCACGTTCATTAGGCAAAGACTGGGTCATGGGCTGGAGCAAAAATGTAGTCAAAATCAAAAATAAGGTATTGACTATTACGGTTAATGGAAAAACCAAACTCAATAACGGTTTCCGTCGAAAAGGTAGCCATAATTAGGGTGACCAGTCTTTTCACAGGGATTTGTGGAATTTGCACATAATATTCTCGTTTCGCGAAAAATACCTTTTCATCCTTGGGGACTACAAGGCTATTAATCCGGTGGGTGTACTGAATCGGCTTAATGTAACGGTTGTAAAATGCGTCTTGGTTGATTTGGAGTTGGTAAAGTTTTTCCTGTTGTTCCCAGCTCATTTGGAAGAGCATTTTTAAGACTTCAAAGCCAAGGATGTAGTTGAGAACCTTGTCTTGTTCTTGTTTTTTGATCACGAGCTGGAGAGCTGATTGTAAATATTGTTCCGGCTGGCGGTGCATATCTTGGGCTGAGTGGATATAAAACTGGCGAATGTAGGTGCGCAGCAGTTTTTCGTTGAGAATGCTGGCAATACGGAACTTTTCTAGATGGTTGCGCATTTGCTCTTGGGTGTCTTGATCCACCAAAATTTTGGCAATGATCCCGTCGGCGGTAAAGTCATCTAAAAATTGGGCTTGGTCTTGGGGAGTCGCCGCACAGAGTAGATGGCAGAGGGAGAGCATGTAGCGGCGTTGTTGCCATGGTAAGCCTTCAACCCATTGACGCACTTCTGTCGGTAATTTATCCAGCATATTGGTTGGGGGTAGATGACTAATGCGGCGGATTGATGCTCTGTCCTATTGTAATTATAGGAAGCTGTTTTCCTGAATATGGCGGCGATCGCTACTTTTTGGGACAATTTTATGCATGCAAACGGCGCTGGGGGGAGTTTTGTGCTCCATGACCAGCATTCCCTAATATTTTTCGATGTTGCTCAAACTATGCTGATAAGTTGAAAATTTAGGCTAAAAAAATTTAGATAATGGGGCGATCGCCCTAACGAAAAGGCGGCGCATAGAGCAGCCCCCCCTCTGTCCACAACGAATTCATGCCCCGCTCTAGGCCGAAGGGTTCACCGAGATTGCGCTCATAAATTTCACCATAATTCCCCACATGTTTAATAATGCGCTGGGCAAAATCATTACTGAGTCCCATATCCTCACCGAGCTGGCCTTCAATGCCAAGAAAACGGCGGACTAAAGGATCTTCGGAGTCAATAAAATCAGCTAAATTGTCAGAATTAATGCCAAATTCTTCCGCTTGAATCAGGGCGTAGGCGATCCATTTAATCGTGTCGAACCAAGGAGAATCATCATTTTTGACGACGGGAGCGAGGGGTTCTTTCGATAAAACGTCTGGTAATAAAGTATGGGCGTTGGGATTGTCCATGGCCGCACGTCGCACAATGAGTTGGGAGCGGTCGGAGGTGGCTCCTTCGCAGAGGCCGGCTTCGTAGGCGTTGTACATTGCGTCGGCATCGTCAAAGACAACGGGTTTGTAGGTAATATTTTTCTGGCGCATGCGGTCAGCAAGGTTTAATTCTGTGGTGGTGCCCGATAAGACACAAATGGATTTGCCTTCGAGATCGGCGATCGCCCCGACACCGCTGGCTGTAGTCACTAAAATACCTTGACCGTCGTAAAACAAAATTGGCGCAAACTCTAAACCCGCTACCGTATCGCGGCTAGTTGTCCAGGTGGTATTCCGGCTGAGGAGATCGACCTGTTCGTTTTGCACCATCTCCAAGCGTTCTTGGGCACTGAGATCCCGAAACTGAACCGCATTCGGATCATCAAATAAAGCGGCGGCGACGGCCCGGCAAAAATCGACATCTAGGCCGGAATAATGGCCTGTTTCATCGACAAAACTAAAGCCCGGCAATTGTCCATTTACACCGCAAACGATCTCTTGTTTGGCTAAAACCTGTTCCAATTTACTCACTCCGTCCGTCGCACTATTCACCGCCGGTTCATCGGGGGGGGCATCGTTCGTACAACCGATAGTGATTAGACTGGCGATCGCCAAGCCAGCCCAACAGTATTTGAGAAACGGATTGATCATTATCTCGCGCGAAGTAGAGACCCCCGCAATTATAACGGAGTGATCTAGATCACAAAAAAAGTTGCCACATTTAGCGACAACTCTTTCGATTTAATTAATGTTTGACTGAATCAAAACCTAAAATATGGGCGTTACTGGATTTGAACCAGTGGCATCCTGCTTGTAAGGCAGGCGCTCTACCACTGAGCTAAACGCCCTTAAGCCTTAACAATATTAACAAGGCTTTGAAGAATGTGCAAGATATTTTGAGATCTTTTTTCAGCTTTTCAGGGGGAACCCTTTAACGCCGCCAGGGCTGGTCTTTGGGGGACGACTTGCGTTTACTGCGATTTTTAGAGCGCCGGGGGGGGTTCGGATCAAGGCCTAGGGCTTTTTGGTAAATGCGCTCGTTTTCCTGCACGGATTGTTGTAAATCGACCATGGGTTTTGGGTAAGTTTCTCCTAGGGTAATGCCATGGCGATCGCCCAACTCTTTGACCGGAATACGCCAAGGTTGGTGGATTTGCTCACCGGGGAGCGATTTAAGCTCCGGTATCCAGTGACGCACATACTTGCCTTGGGGGTCATAATCTTTAGCCTGTTTTGGAATATTAAAATACCGGAAACCCCGCGCATCATTGCCCACACCAGCGGTATAGTTCCAATTGCCCCAGTTGCTGCACACATCATAATCAATGAGCTGAGACTCAAACCACTCTGCCCCCAGTCGCCAATCAATGCCGAGATTTTTGGTGAGAAAACTACCCACATTTTGCCGCCCGCGATTGGACATAAAGCCTGTCTGGAGTAGCTCCCGCATGTTGGCATCAACAAAGGGAATGCCCGTTTGACCCGTCCGCCACAACTCAAACGCCTCAAGATCACGTTTCCACGGAATTTTCACCCCCTGCAATCCTTCCGGCTGGAAAATTTTAATGCCATGTTTGGCGCTAATCCACCGAAAATAATCCCGCCATAATAGTTCAAAAATCAGCCAGTAGGTCGAATCATTCGCCACACGTTCTGCTTCGTATTGGGCGACTTGGGCGGCAATGTAGCGAGCCGAGAGACAGCCCTGTGCTAACCATGGCGAAAATTTCGAGGAGTAATCTGCCCCTAAAAGACCATTGCGGGTTTTTTTGTAGTGCTTGAGGTGATTGCCCTGCCAAAAATAATCCTTTAGGCGTTTAATCCCCTCTGTCTCACCGCCCACAAAGTTTAAAACACCCCGGCGATCGCCCTCGACTTTTGCCAAACCCAAGTCTTTTAGAGTCGGAATATCACCCAGTTTGTTTGCTAATTTCCTAGGAAGCGGCGGCAATGTTGTGGGTTGCGGTAAAGCCGGAGCAATTTCTGCGTACTTTTCGACAGTTTTGCGGAATTTGGTAAAGACTTCCGGCACTTGGGGCATGCCAAACGGTAACTCTGCAGGCTCATGGAGGGTTGTCCCCCAGAAAGTTTGTACCGCGACCTTTTGTTGGTTCAGCGCTTTTTTGAGGCGTTTTTCGACGCGCATTTCTTCGGAGGTGACTTCCCTATGCCAATACACAGACTCAATTTTGTACTGTGCACAGAGTTGGGGAATAATCACCTCTGGTTTTCCAGAGCGAATCAGCAAATTGTTGCCTCGTTCTTGTAACGATGCTCTTAAATCAGCAACACTTTCCCGTAAAAATTGCCCACGAAAATTGCCAGTTTTGGGAAAACCAGAGGCGGTCGTGGCAAATTCCCTCGGATCAAAACAATATAAAGGTACAATTTCTGCACCTTGCTGGCGGGCAGTATCTAGGGGCTGGTGGTCATGGAGCCGTAGATCGTGGCGATACCATAACAAAATTCTTGGAGGGTGCATAGCAATACAATCGAGGTCAGACGGGAATTTTAGGGTTGGACGCTCGGAAATTTTCTGGGGTAAAGTCTACTTAGTATAACGAGCTACTTTTGTGGTGTCTTGGAGGATATGGGTTATGGCAAGTTTGAATGGATGCCAACGGCTAATGGCGGGTTGTCTCGGTGGGGCGATCGCCGCTTTTCCCCATACCGTTGCAGCACAGTCACTAACGGATATCAACGGGCATTGGGCAGAGCGCTGTATTCAACATCTCCAGCAGCGGGATATCGTGCAAGGTTATCCAGACCAAACCTTTCGTCCGAACGAACCCGTGACCCGCACCGAATTTGCCGCCTTTGTGAACCGCGCTTTTCCTGAGACGACAGAGCAAGCCTTTGCGATTGATTACCGTGATCTCGACGAAACCTATTGGGGTTTAACGCCCATTGATCGAGCGACCCGTACCGGCTTTATGACGGGTTATCCCGACGGCACCTTTAAGCCCACGCGCAATATTCCCCGCTACGAAATTCTCCTTGCCCTTGTGGCCGGCCTCAACTATGTCCCCCAAGGCAATCCCCAAACTTTGATCCCCCAGTACTATGAAGATGCTGCAGAGTTGCCCGCCTTTGCCTATCCGGCGATCGCCGCCGCCACCGAACAACAACTCATTGTGAACTACCCCAATATTCGTCAGCTAAACCCCCAACAATGGGCTAGCCGAGCCGAAGTTGCCAGTTTTCTTTGCCGGGCCCTCGACACAACAGGCACCATTCCATCCCAATACATCGTTGAACAGCCAACCGCGACACCCTTCAATCGCCAACCACCCCGTTCAATCCCGACCCTCACACCATAATTGCCCCGGAGAATCCGTAACCTTGGCATGAAACTTCACACGTAAACTATTCCCTTTGGGCAACCCTGTGCCAATATAAACATGCGAAAGCTTACCTAAGATAAAAAAACATTTCTCCTAAAAAAAACTTGACAGCCCGTCCCAATCCTTGCCCAGCAACAGAGAGGGAGTCATAAAATAGCCCATGCTCATTCTGAAACGGAAAGATGTAGACATCGCCAATGTCCAGCATCCCAAGCGGGAACAAGCCATTCCCATTCTCAACTACCAAGGACAGACCTTCCGCCTGATTAGCGTTTTTAGTGCCAGTCAGGAAGAAGAAGCACGGGGATTTTGGCGCGATCTAACAGACAACCAAGGTAAATTTTGTATCCTCCTCGAAGAAACAGAGCGCTTTAGCGTTTGGGGGAAAATTCGTGTGGAGCAGCTTGGCGGTGAGGAAGATGCTTCCAGCCAAATGGTTCCTTTGACCCAAGCTTGTATTATTCTGCTGCAAACCGTTTATTTCGATTTAGAAGATCTATTTGGCGCACGTCAAGCCGGACAATTTAATAACGAATTAATCAAAGTTCTGCAACAGTGGAATTTTCCCCAACTGAAGAATGTTCAAGACCTCGGTAAGATTATTGATGAAGATCCCCTAGAGGGGAGTGTGCCACCGTGGGAAGAACATCATTTGATCACGTTGCTGCAGGAAATGCACCGCATTGGCAAAGCGTATTTTGGTAATGACTCCTTTGCGGAAGGCATTAGTGAATTATTGGTTGATCTGTCGCCAGAAGAGCAAAAATATTTCCGTGGTTGGCTCGGTCAATCGCCCTTGGGTCAAATGTGGCGTTGGTAAAGGTTTATTGGTGATTTGACTTTAGTAACAAGATTCCGTTAATTCGTCATTAAAACAGAGTCGCTCGTTCCTTGAGGCGATACACTAGTAAAGCTAATCACTGCTAGCTACTGAGTGGTGATCAGCCGTTATATTTTTAGCCTAGAGTTTCTCTGAAGACTATATGAGCCCTCGCAAACTCACTGATGCGGATAAAGAAGAATTATTAGTTGCCTATCGTGATACGGCCGAAACAACGTCAACTTTGGCGGAGCGGTATGGTGTGAGTAGCTCGACGATCAGTCGTTTTTTGAAGAGTCGTCTGAGTGGTGAGGAATATGAGGATCTCATTCAGAAAAAGCGTTTAGGTCGTAGTAATAGCCTTAAAAAAGCGAAGGCTGAGAAAAAGTCTAGCCGTAAGGTGACGAAAAAGGTTGTCAGTGAAGATAAGCCGACAAAGGCTGCACCGAAGAAAAGGGTTGCTAAACCGAAGCTTTCAGAGGAGCTAAAGGATGAGAGTAATGCTCCGGTAGAAAAAACATCGTCTGCTGTAGATGAGCAAGAGCAAACTCCAAAGCGCCGTACGCGTTCCCGGCGATCGCGCCCAAAGACTGAGGAAAAACCCTTACCTCTCTTACAAGAGCTAGAAGATCAGCAAAGTGCTCAACCCACCACCAGCGACATGGAGCAGCCAGAACCGCAAGGGGATGACCTGACGACTGAGACTTCTGTGTCTGATGAAGAAAATAATGCGGATCTAGAAGTGAATGCAGATCTTTTAGCTTTGGCTCAAGAGATTCGTTTAGGCGATCGCCAACAGGCCCTCAAAGAGCTTTTAGGCGACGACATCGACGATGAAGAAGAAGACGACGAGGAAGAATACGATGACGACGACGATCAAGATGACACGGAGACTGAACCCCGTTATCTCCCTGATCAGGTGCAAATTCTGCCCCTGAACGAAGCCTCTTTTCCCCGAACCTGTTACGTGGTTACGGATCGGATGTCGGAGCTGATTGCCCGTCCCTTGAAAGAATTTCGTGAATTAGGGCAAATTCCAGAGGAGGAAACAAGCCAGAGAACGCTACCAATTTTTGATAACCATCGCGTCGCTAAACGCTTTACCCATGGGCGATCGCAAAAAGTGATCAAGGTTCCTGATAGCCGCCTATTTCTCAAAACGACCAGCTGTCTAGCCGCCAAAGGTATTACCCGTGTTCTACTCGACGGTCAAGTATACGCTTTGTCACTAGAAGCTGCTGAAACGACCCCCTAAGCCACGTAAATAAATGTCGTAAATAATTTATCTAAACATTAGGATAGAAATAACAATTTTTCTATTGCCGCTGTTGTATTAAGGCCTGATGAAAATATTAATTATGAATGCTTCCGACGTGAAAGGAGGCGCTGCAAAAGTCGGTTATCTTCTTGCTAAAGGCCTGATCGAACGTCACCATGAAGTTTGCTACCTGGTTAAAAACCAGTCCGTTTCTGACTCTTTTATTCAAGAAATCCCTGCTCCAAAGGAAAAATCAAGTTCCCGTTCTATTCCTGAAAGAATTATCCATCGTCTCGGTATTAATGAATTAGGCCTTACCAACCCTTTTCCCTATCAGCTGGAACGAGATTTCCTGAAACAGTTTGATCTTATTCATCTCCATGATTTACCCAGCTTTAATTTATCTGGTTTACCTTGGCTAACCCGTCAGGTTCCTACTGTTTGGACATTACATAGTATGGCGCCCTTTACAGGGAATTGTAGCTACTCCTACGACTGCGATCGCTGGCAAAAAAATTGCGGTAATTGTCCACAATTTGGCCAGTTTCCGTTACTTTGGTACCACCGTGATGGCTCTCGATTGAACCTTAACTTAAAGCGATTAATTTATCGATTCAGTAATTTGCATATTGTGGGTGTCTCCCAGTGGATTAGCGATGCGGCGAGGCAAAGTGTCTTTGGTCATTTGCCCGTTTCGACAATTCTAAATCCCGTTCAAACTGACAACTTTTTTCCGATCGCCGATAAGCTAGCTCTTCGACAAGAATTAAATATTCCATTAGATGCCTCGGTCATTCTATTTTCAGTTTCAGGCAAGATTGAAGACAATCGCAAAGGATTAGATCTGATGCTGGCGGCTCTCCCCCAGCTGGCGCTGGATGATATTTATTTAATTCCTTTAGGAATTGCGGGAAATAGTAAGAAAATATCAGAAGCTTTCGCTCCATATGCTCACCGTAATTTTGAACATATTAGCGATGTTGTCTTGCTCAATAAATTGTTAAATGCCGCAGATGTTGTGTGGCATCCGAGTCGCGCTGATAATTTGCCGTTAATGGTGATTGAGGCTTTTGCTGCTGGTACACCTGTGATTGCGGCAGCGGTGGGTGGTGTTCCTGAAATCATGGGAGACCGTGATGTGGGCTTGTCTATTACGCCAGATAGTTCGCAAGCTTTGGTCGAGGCAACCCAGATATTTTTTCGGCGATCGCCCAAAGAACGCCAAATAATGGGAGAGCGAGCCGTTAGTTACGCTATAGAAACCTTTTCACTAGATCAGTTTTTAACAGCCCATGAAACCTTATTTAAATCATTACTGCCATAACAATCAATCTTGTTTAAAAAAAATAGACTGAAGCTTATTCTGAACTTTCTGAACAAATTTATTGGCTCGTTGCTTCAGTAAAAACAATTTGCCCCGAACGCCGTAACCTTGAGACAGCAACCAAGCATCAAAATTTTGGTAGAGCTTTTTACATTCAGGATTTTCTAATAATTTGCCATAGCGAGTCGTAAAAGCTAGCTTATCCTGTTGAAATCGCTGGATATTCTCTGGCGTTAAAGAAACATTACTATTACTCCAACCGGCGATCGGATCAATGAGATCTCGTCCCAACTGAGTTAATGCCTTTGCGAAAATTTGTTCTTCAGAAAAATAAGGATGGGCTTTTTCCAACGCATTCATGTAGAGATCAAAGGGAAGATAAAACAAAAATGGGTGATGGGGAGATTGATGAAAAGTATTACCATCACTACCTGAATAGGTGAAAGCCCGCATCATCGAACCAAAATCAAATACCTTAACTTGCAACTCCTGTGACAGGTGGTAGCCAATGATTTTAGAAATGCCACCAAGGGAAATAAAGGCAGTATCAATTTGTTGCTCAAGAATGATCTGTTTAATTTCTTGATAAATTTGGGTTTGATTCTTAGAGACATTGCGTCCATCTTCTGGTGGTTGATAAAAATAAAAATCAACATCTTCGGCAATAAAATCCCTTGCGAGTTCTCGATAGGCTGGTGTTTGAAAAAGCTCCTTAAAAATAGCTGACTCTGCCCCCACAAATAGACATTTGCGATGGCGGGTAAACTCTTTAAATTCATAAAAAACCCATGGAAAAAATACATGGGAGCATTTGTCTGATGGATTTTTATCTGTATTTTCGGCTCTATTTAATGTTAATCGATTAAGTTTTTCTGAAGACACATCAAAATAACTTTGATCATCTAGGTAATCACATTTTTCGTATGCTTCTAAAAGTTTAGGATAATCTTCTAGAGTGATGCCGGGGTGACACCAATTTTTCATGGTGTTTTCGGAAAGGTTATCCATTTCTAAATCAAACTTTAAGGGGTTTCCTTCTTGAAAATGAACCATAAAGGCAAGCTCTAAATCACCCATTCTCAAATAAGAAAATCCCTTCTGGGAATTTTGTAAGAGCTGTGTTAATCTTTCTGCTTCTTGACGGAATTCAGTGTTGTAATTGTCTGGAAACTTCATATTAGAAATAGGGGCTTGATAACGAGTTTTCTATTCACTCTATGTCTTTTTTTTGCTATGTGTAGCTGCTGGATTTCATGACCTGCTAAGGATCGGATCTGTTTGTATTTTAACGTGTTTTTTCGGTGGGAGATAATTTTATGGAGGCAGTGTTGTGGCACTGTGTTTGTTGAATTAGGAGAAACTGGTTGTTGTCAATATTTAATTAGTTGGTTCTTGCAAAGATGGTGTAAAGTTTATTGTGCTTGTCCTGTGGTTCGGTAAGATAGCGTTAGGCTTGGGCTGCTAGAGTCTATATTATGTCGGTCTTTAGTATTGAGTCATTGGGTCTGATGGGCTTTTTTCCTGTAGACGCATTCTTCCGTAGTAACTTTTGACGGTGTATGTTGTAAACGAATGAATGATTTACGAAAAATCAAGGTTTCTTTTCCGTATAAGGATTCTTATTTTTGGCATTTACAGCATTCTGCTCCCCAGCGTCGGCAGCAATGGCAAGATTTAGAGTTTGATTTTGATAATCGCTATGGGGAGTATGATGGCTGGGTCGTTTGGCAGAGTTATAAGGGCATTGAAGGGGAAGAGTGTTGTTATTGTCCTCCGAATAAAACGGTCTTGATTGTGCGAGAACCACCTGATGTTATTGAGTTGCCTGATGATTATGTGAAGCAGTTTGCTGCTGTTGTTATTCCGGATAGGCGGGTACGGCATCCAAATCATTATTTTGAGCAATTTGGTCAGGTCTGGCATATTGAGCGTGATTATGATGAGCTGCAAGGGATGGAGCCATTGACGAAAAGCAAGGTTTTATCGGCGGTGATTTCTGCGAAGACGGATTTGGTGGGTCATCGTCAGCGATTGGAGTTTGTCAATGTTTTGAAGCGACGTTTTGGCGATCGCCTCGATCATTTTGGTCGTGGGATTAACCCTATTAAGGATAAGTGGGATGCGGTTGCGCCCTATCGATACCATGTCACGTTAGAAAATGGTGAGTGGGATCATTATTGGACAGAGAAGTTAGTGGATGCTTATTTGGCGTGGTGTCTGCCGATTTATGTGGGTGCTCCCAATATTCAAGACTATTTTGATCCACGCAGTTTAATTATTGTTGATCCACGCAAGCCGCAGCGGGCAATTGAAATAATTGAAGAGGCGATCGCCACAGACGCTTGGGCAAAGGCATTGCCTTACATTCGAGAAGCGAGACAAAAAATCCTAAATGAATATCATCTTTATGGTCTGCTAGAGCGTATTTTAAACAACACAGAACCAGAACCGAAGGTGCACGTGAAGCTAACGTCCAATACGGATATATCTTTTTCACCGCGCCAACAGTTCGGTCAGCGGCTTCGTAATGGTAAACAAAAACTCAAGTCTTTACTGCGGCTCCCATGAACTTTGACCTTGATCCCCACCTCGATAGCCTTGCGGAAACTTCCCTTGCCCAATTAAGGCGACCGACAACTTTGCCCTTACCGGAAAAGCAATTTGTTGATTATTCTCCTGTTTCAATGGCCGGCGATCGCCAAATTTGGGAAACATTTTTACAATCCTCATCCTGTCCTTTCCAGCAAGAAATACCCGAATTAGCTGGTAAAGTCGCCGTTTTTGACCTTGATGAAACAATTTTAATGAACAGTTTTATCTCCCCAGAAATTTGGGAGTTAGGTGATGGCTATACAGACAAAACAATTGTTCCAGCTTTTTACTACAGCATGCTTCAAAGTTCCCTCAAAGGCCGTTTCCAAAAACTACTGGGCAGAACTCACTACGACACAAAGAACACCAAGCGCCACCCTTTTTTGCAACAACCTCGACATATCGTCATGTGCCGACCCGGTATGCTCTACGGTCTAAATTGGTTAAAAAATCAAGGTGTGGTACTCATTCTCGCCACAGCTAGTGCTAGGGAGCGCGTTCAGTATTTGAGTCATCGGTTTGCAATGTTCCGGGAGATTTTTGAAGATCGCATCATTACCGCCAATGAGATAGCTTATTTTTATGGTCAAAATCGTGAGATGTCCGAGATCTCTATGGTTGAAAAAAATATCCTCCTACAGCGACCGCAATCCCTTGCCGCAAAAGTTCCTGCAATCTTTAATTTCTTTTTAAAGATTAATGACTATGATGTTTTGGTAGATGATTCACAAACAACAACAAAAATATTTAAAAATACGCCATTAACAGAAAAACTGTTACCTATCAAATCCGATCAAGCAGTTAGCAGCTATGGGCTAAAAATCATTATTAAAACAGTAGAAAGGCTCCTAGGGCGATCCCTCAACACATCCATAAAAAACCATGGCAGTCAACAGCAACCATGGCGTGACATTATTACCCGCGTTGAAGATCCTTACTATTGGCCGCTATGCCATATGAGTGATCAACTCAAGCTTAATGACTAAGCTAGATTTTAAAATGATTAAACATTATTTTTATGCCCCTAAAAAACGTTTTAAACCACAATTTTTATTGACAATCAATCATTGGTAAAAAAATAATTAATGCAGAATATGAGTAGTCAAAAAGAGACCGTTGCGATCATCATCATGAACCGCGATCGCCCAACCATAACCGACAATGTTGTGGAGCAAGTGCAAACAATGGGGAAAAACTTTGACACGTCCCTTTTTGTCGTAGAAGCCGGTAGTCAGCCAGACAAACGCTCTAAGTATGCAACTCATTTTTTCGGCGATCGCAACTACAAAGGTCGTTACTATGCCTTTAATCAAGGCTTGAAATTTGCCCATCAAGAAAAGCCAGAATACGACTACTACTGGTTTGTCGTCAATGACATTATTTTTCCCGAAGGCGAAGACACCCTACAGTTACTATGGGAAGCCCTACAAGAAGACCCCCGCATGGCAGCCATTGGGCCTGGAGAACCAGAAGCCGAAGACTACAAAGGATGTCACCCAAAACCAGAATTACGTAAATGGCATAAAGCCTCAACAATTCACGGCTTAGCAATGCTGATGCGTGGTGAAGCATATCGTGAAGTCGGCTACTGTAATCCGCAATTTTACTACTCCCAAGGGGCTAGCTCCGAATTAGCCTACAAACTCTATAAAAATAATTGGTTTCTTGCCTACTCAGATATCGCAAATATTTACCACGATCAAAGCGGTAGTACCTATGGCGTTGTCACCAAAATTTCTCGCCACGAATACCATCGCCGAGCCCGTAACTTCGCTTCAAAATATTTCCGTAAACATTATGGTGAAAACTGGGATGAAGTCTTTGCTAGCGTACTACCATCAGATGTAGAAGAAAATACCTTTCCTTGGCATCGAAAAGTATGGGATACCCCGCTAAAACGTAATTGGAAAGAGTTTTATCCTTGGTTTTGGAAATTTGGCTCTCAAATTAAAACCATGTTGAGAAACGTTGGTTTGCTACCCAACACAAAAAGCAATTCAGTTTAATTTTGAACCCATACATACTTAACTTATGTCTTTAGGATCTTTATATCTAAAACTCCAACAAAAATTTGGACATGGACTGGATACTGCTTATTATCGAGATTACGTTAGACCTAAAATTCTAGAAACTCGTCCTATTGCAGAGACTGGTGATTATAGTTGCGAAATTCACGTGTTTACCTCCGCAAGAGATTTTATCAATTTAATGTGGGGTTTAAAGAGTTTTTATCATTACTCCAAGAAAAACTATGCCCTCTGTATTCACTGTGATCAAAGTATTGGTGATGAAGAATTAAGCATTTTAAAAACTCATTTTCCTCAAGGAAACGTTGTGCCTTGGTCAGAGGCAATGCCTAAAGTAATGGAGTGGCTAAAAGCATACCCTCTCTGCACTGCTGTCCGTAAAGAACGAGTTATTTCAGTTAAAGAATTCGATTTTTTATACTATCTTAACTCGGACAGAATGCTGTTATTTGATAGTGATTTACTCTTCTTTGCCAAGCCTGATCATTTAATCAATATTATCGATGATCAAACCTATAATTTAAACTCGGTAAACGGTGATATTGAAACCTGTTATTCATTAGATACAGAAACTCTGCGATCCCTCGTTGATTTTGAGGTGATTGAGCGATTTAATTCTGGTTTGGGTCTTGTTCATAAGGCTGCCTTAAGCTTAGATTTATTTGAATCCTTTCTTGCTCTACCCGGAATTTTGAATCACAAATGGCGCTTTGAGCAGACTTTGATGGCCTTGGCGAGTTGCCGTTATGGTGCTGAATTATTACCAGTGGAATATGATGTTTATTTAGGAAAAGATCTAAATAAGTTAATGCCAATGCGTCACTATGTTGGAGAGATTCGTCATTTGATGTATAGCGAAGGTATGCGGCAATTAACCAAACAGGGTTTTTTGCGAGAATTAACGTGAGCGGAAGGTGCTATGAGTTTAGATAAAAAGGCACTCAATGTTTTGATGATGCCTGACTATCGTCAGGATAATCCTTACCAAAATTTACTATCTGAGGCTCTTGAAAAAGATGGTCTAAAGGTTACTTTCTGTGAGGGTTATTATCGTATTTTTCCAATCTGGAGACAAATTAATAAGCAAAAGAAAATTTGTGATGTTTTACATTTGCATTGGCTTAATCCCTATTTGAAAGGGGAAAACTGGTTTGTTAAATTTGTCTATTGCATTAAATTTTTAATTGATATTTGCCTAGTTAAGTTGCTAGGCGTAAAAATTGTTTGGACAATTCATAATCTTGCGGCTCACAACACGAAATTCCCTCGCCTTGAAAAAGTTGTAAAACAATGTTTTTTGTGGCTGAATGATCAGACGATTGTTCATAGTGAAGCGGCAAAGGTGCTGGTTCTACAGGCTTATTTTGTGAGCGAAGCTAAGGTTACAGTTATTCCCCATGGGCATTATCGTGATGTCTATCCGGCGGCGATCGCCCCAGAGTTAGCCCGTGAAAAATTAGGATTACCGCCAACAGGGTTGATTTTTCTGAATTTTGGTCTACTAAAGCCCTATAAAGGTGTGGATAAACTAATTGAAATTTGGCGATCCCATTCCGAAGACTTGCAGGATACTCAGTTGCTGATTGTCGGAAAAGCATTAGACGAAGACTATGGCGAAACTCTGATGCAGCTCTCAGCCTCCGTTGGGGGTATTGAGCTACGCGATGAATTTGTCCCCGAAACTGAAATTCACCTTTACTTTAGTGCTGCGGATGTGGTGGTACTGCCTTTCCAGCAAATTCTCACCTCTGGCAGTCTTTTGCTGGCGATGTCCTATGGCAAGCCAATTATTGCGCCAAGGTTTGCGAGCCTCGAAGAAACTATCGGCAATGCATCAGATCTTTTGTATGATGCTGATCAGGAGGATGCACTGTGGCAAATTATTCAGCGGGCAACTGCTCAGTCTGACTTAATGGATTTGAGTCAGCGTACAAAGATAGTCTGCGATGCTTTAAATTGGTCGGCGATCGCCAAACGAACTAGAGACTTATATCAATCCTAACCCGTCGATTTTATGGATATTAAAGTCAGTATTTTAATCCCGTGTTATAACGCCAAAAAATGGATCGCTGCGTCCATAGAAAGCGCCTTAAATCAAACTTATCTTAATAAAGAAATCATCGTTGTTGATGACGGTTCCACAGATGGCAGTTTAGAAATTGTTAAAAGCTTTGGCGACAAAATTATTTGGGAAACTCAACCGAACCAAGGCGGCAATATTACGCGCAATAACCTATTAAAATTGAGTACTGGAGAATGGGTTCAGTACCTAGATGCGGATGATTATTTAAAGTCAGAAAAGATTGCTAACCAAATGGCTATCGTTGACAAAAACCCTAGCCTTGATATTGTTTGTAGCCCTGCCCTGACTGAATATCACCGAAATGGCACTATTGAATATGAGTCTAGCGCTGGGCTGACACCAAAAGACCCTTGGATTTTATTAGCAAAGTGGGCCTTGCCCCAAACCGGTGGATCCCTCTGGAGAAAACAGGCGATCGCCGACGTTGGCGGTTGGAATGAAGCCTTGACCTGCTGCCAAGAACACGAACTTTACTCAAGATTATTAATCGGTGGCAAACAGTTCGGATATTTAGATAAATCAGAAGCTATTTATCGTATTTGGAGCGAAAAAACAGTTTCCCGCAAAAATCCCCTTTTACCCCTAAAAAATCGTTTAAAAGTCCAAGATAATATTGAAGCCCACCTGCTTAGTATCAAGCAAATGACACCAGAGCGGCAACGGGCAATTAGCCAAGCAAGATTTGACTGTGCCCGGGTTCTGTATCCCCAAGATCAAAAGTTAGCAGTAAAGCTAATTAAGAAAATAAAAAAACAAGATTCAGACTTTGTTCCATCGGGCAATACAAGTCCAGAATCATACAAATTTTTATTTAAGACATTTGGCTTTAAAGTTGCACAGGGTAATCGCATCAAAAAAAGAGGTCAAAATATGCCCGAATCAGCAAGGATCTTCAGCAAAAAATTATTGTCTAAGCCAGCTTGATATCGTTTCATCTT
>NZ_MRBY01000069.1 GCF_001904615.1 [Limnothrix rosea] IAM M-220 | reverse complement strand
CGTGTCTCCTTTTCTCTAAAGAATTTTGGCTACATTCTTATCCATAACTGACGTTTCGATAGGTTACGCAATTTACCGATAATCAATAGCCCCTCCCCAAAGGAAAACCTTTTAATTTTCATGCAAAAGAGCTACAAGCTACTCGAATCCAAACTTTGCGCTTCAGCCGAAGTTGCGGGTAAATGTAAGCCACATTCTTGTTTTAAGCCGCGGAAACGCGTATCCCGCTCGCTTTCATCGCCAGCCATCATCGGACGACTAGAATGCCAGTCTCCCACTGTGACGTAGCCCTTGTCGAAATAAGGGTGGTAAGGCAAGTCATGGGCGATTAAATATTTGTAAACGTCTTTGGCATTCCAAGTCAAAATCGGGTGAATCTTGAACTGCTCGCCTTGTTTCGCGACATAACCAAGGGTTTTTCTATGGTCAGTTTGCCCCTGTCGTAAACCGGCTAACCAAGCTTTGGCCTTTAGTTCTTTCAAAGCTCGCTGCATCGGCTCTACCTTACGGATGTAGTCATAGCGATTGAATGCTTCGACATCATTTTGTTCCCACAGTTTGCCGTGGATCGCCTCCATTCTCGCGGGACTCATTGGTGATTGGTACACCTTCAGATTTAGCTCGAGGCGATCGCTCAAATCTTCTGCAAAACGATAGGTCTCTTCTGGAAGATACCCTGTATCAATCCAGACAACAGGAATATCTGGGACAACGCGAGTCACTAGGTGCAGCATGACAGCTGACTGGATACCAAAGCTCGTTGTCATGATCAACCCTTCAGGAAAAGCTTCTGCTGCCCAATGCACAACATCAACAGCAGACAATTCTGTTAGAGATTGGTTAATTTGCTCGAGATCCATCATTTCCGACATATTTCCACCACCATTAATGTGACCGAGGTTCATGACATTGCCTTGAGATGTCTGGTTATGCTCGAGGGGCTTGGTGTTGGAAAGATGCAGTTGTGGCATACTTCTAGAAATTAGTAAGGGTTAGGTGTTGGTATTTGTTGATGTTGATGGTTGATCTACAGTTGTGACCGTAAGGTGAGAACTAAGTCAATCAAAGATTTAAAGGGTCAATTTCCCTATGGGGAAAACATCAACGGTGAAAAATCTAGGTCATGAATGCTTTGAAATAATTAAAGCTATTGTAGTCGAGAATTTCCCGATTTCTGTGGTGGATTTCACAACCTACGATAGTCGGTCTCATGGAGATTTTGCTTTCTGTTGCTGGCGTTGTTGCCATTTTTCGCTAAATTTTGCCCGCCTTTCTGGGGTCAATACTTCGATACAGTAGGGGCAAGAAATGCCAATTTCATAATCTGCACTGGCTTTATCTTCGGCATCGATGGGATGACCGCAGGCGTAACAGAGTTCGTACTCGCCTTCTTCGAGGCCATGTTTGACGGTGACGCGCTCGTCGAAAACAAAGCATTCTCCTTCCCACAAGCTTTGCTCTTCTGGGACTTCTTCTAGGTATTTTAGAATGCCGCCTTGAAGATGATAAACCTCTTGGAATCCTTGTTGGAGAAGGTAGGATGTGGCTTTTTCGCAACGAATGCCGCCAGTGCAAAACATGGCAATTTTAGGATTTTGTTCGGGGTCGAGGTGCTCTGAGACGTATTCGGGAAAATCACGAAATGATTTGGTATTGGGATTTTTTGCGCCTTGGAACGTACCAATACCCACTTCGTAATCGTTACGGGTATCGACTAGGGTCACTTCTGGATCTTGGATAAGTTCATTCCATTGGCTGGGAGGAATGTACTGGCCGACTTGTTCGCTGGGTCTGGCTTGGGGCTGTCCGAAGGTGACAATTTCTTTTTTGAGGCGGACTTTTAGGCGTTTAAAGGGAGCTTTTTGGGCAGTAGAGATTTTATAGGTGAGATCTGCTAGGCGGCGATCGCCCCTTAAGAAATCAACCATTAATTGGATCGCGGCTTCTGTGCCGGCAATAGTGGCGTTAATGCCTTCGGAGGCAAGGAGAATGGTGCCGACAATATTATTCTCAGCGGCAAAGTTATAGATTGGCTGTTGTCGTTCTTTGTAGTCGCTAAACTCAAAGAATTTATAAAAGGTGATGACAACAAAATCCTTCATTGGCTACAGGGTTATGGCGGAACGGTTTTTATTTTAACTGGCGCAGTTGCGAATCTTGCGGAAAATTCCATGTCCCATAATTAGGGTGAGATGATATTCTCGGTAATCGTTTTGGTTTTACAGGTTTTTTAGTTCATGGCTCTGGCATCTCCCCAGCAACGTTTAGCGGATTTTTTGCGATCGCTGCCTTTTTCGGTGGCGGAATTGCCGTCGGAGACTTGCTTAGTGGGTGGTGCGGTGCGGGATGCTTTGTTGCAGCGCCAGAGCCAATATATTGATTTTGATTTTGTTTTGCCAGAGCGAGCCGTAGAAACGGCGCGGGAAATTTCGCAACGGTATAAGGCGGGATTTGTTGTGCTTGATCCGGAGCGACATATTGCACGGGTTGTTTTTCCGCAGGGCACTCTTGATTTCGCGCAACAGGAAGGGAAAACTTTAGAAACGGATCTGTATCGCCGTGATTATCGGGCTAATGCGATCGCCTACCATATTCGTTCTAATCATCTGATTGATCCCCTTGAGGGGTTACTGGATTTAGATAATCGTGTGTTGCGCATGGTGGCGGCAGAAAATTTGGCAGATGATCCATTGCGACTCCTGCGAGCTTATCGTCAAGCGGCACAGCTGGGCTTTTCCATTGACGGGACAACTCGCGCCAAACTGCGGGAATTTGCGCCACTGATCGAAAAAGTCGCGGCTGAACGGGTGCAACACGAATTAAATTATTTGCTGGAACATGCAGCAGGCGATCGCTGGCTGGCGGCTGCCTATGAGGACGGTATTTTAAGTTATTGGCTAACAAATCTTTCTCAACAAGGCATTAAGCATCTGCAACAGATTCAACCTGTTTGGCAACAATTAGTCTCGCAATTTCCGGCATTTCAGGAAAATCCCCGCTGGCTTTATTTAGCAAAACTTGCTTGTCTTGTTGGTCGCACTTCGACTGATGCACAACAGTCTATTCTCAATCTCAAATATTCTCGCCAAGAATTACGCAGCATTACCTTGATTGTTGACATGTTGCCAAAATTATTGGCGATCGCCGACCAGCCTATGACGCTGCGGGAGCAATACCTCTTTTTTGTCAGCATCAAAGATTGTTTCCCGATAACTGCAATTGTTGCCCAAGCTAACGGTTTGGCATTTTCACAGCTTGAGCCTTTATTACAGCGATATTTTGATCCAACTGACCAAGTTGCTCATCCTCAACCTTTGGTTACAGGTAAGGATTTAATTGAGCAGCTAAACCTTAAGCCCAGTCCTCAAATCGGCGCACTACTCATTGAAATCCAAGTCGCCCACATTGAAGGAAAAATCCACACCCCAGATGAAGCTATCCAGTGGGGGCGATCGCACCTTAGCCAGTAAAAATCTTAGCCATCATCAAAAATATCAATCTACAAAAAATCCCCCAAAATATTGGAGGAAAAACTCAATCATTAAATTAAACGTTAGTCGAACTCTAAGATTATTTTTGGAAACGATTGCGGAGATAAATCGCTGTGCCATTCATCATTAACAACATACACATCAAAATAATAATGCCAGCCGCCGCCGCCGTGTGAAACTCCGCCTGGGGACGAGAAACCCAGTTAAAAATCTGAATAGGCATAGCCGTAAATGGTGTCTGCAAACCCTCAAGACCAAGGGGTGGCAAAAACGCAATAAAGGTCAATGCACCAATCGTAATCAGAGGAGCCGTCTCACCGATCGCCCGCGAAAGCGCCAAAATCGTACCCGTCAAAATACCCGGTAACGCTAACGGAAAAATCTGCTCCCTCACAACCTGCCATTTCGTCGCACCAAGGGCAAGCCCCGCTTGTCGTAAGCTATCAGGAACAGCCTTAAGGGATTCCCGCGTTGACACAATCACAATGGGCAGAATCAGGAGACTCAACGTCATTGAGCCAGCTAAAACGCTACGCCCACCAGTAATCGGCTCCAAAATTCGGACAAATAGTTGCAGACCCAACAAACCATAAATAATCGAAGGAACAGCAGCAAGGTTATTGATGTTGATGTCAATAATCTTCGTGAAGACATTATCCGTAGAAAACTCTTCTAAAAATATTCCCGCCCCGACACCTAGGGGAAAGGTGATGATAGCGGTAATACTCATCAGCCAGATAGTACCGATCAAGGCGGACTTGAGACCTGCTTGACCTGGACGCCGGGAAGGAAACTCCGAAAGCAACGTCCAATCAAGGCGCGGTAGGCCATCAATGATTACGTCGGTCAACAGTACAATCACGACCAAAATACTGAAGCCGACCGCCATCCAGCTAAGGGTCGCAAAAATGGTATCGAAAAAGTAGCGTTTTGAAAGCTGAACATCAAAGAGATCGTTTGATGTTGCTGGGGCAGAATTTTTTGAAATATTCATTCGTACTTTTGTCTATAGCGGCGGACAAACCAGTAGCTCAAAATATTTAAGCTTAAGGTGATGAGGAAAAGTGTTAAACCAACAGCATAGATGGTTTTAAAGGCCAAACTACCGGCGGCGGCATCGCCCAGACTGACCTGCACAATAAAGGCAGTCATTGTTGAAACAGATTCTAGAGGATTGAAGTTTAGGGTCGTGCTCTGACCGGCGGCGATCGTCACAATCATCGTTTCACCGATCGCCCGGGAAATTGCCAAAATAAACGACGAGACAATCCCAGAAAGCGCTGCAGGTAACACAACATTAGTAATTGTTTCACGCTTCGTCGCCCCCAAACCATAGGAGCCTTGCCTCAAACTATCAGGCACCGCATAAATAGCATCTTCACTGAGAGACGCAACCAGCGGCAAAATAGAAACGCCTAGAACCAACCCCGCACTTAAAGCATTAAAAGGTTCAATACTTGGAATCAGAGACTGAAGAATCGGTGTCACAAACAACAAGGCAAAATAACCGAAAACAACACTAGGAATACCCGACAGAATCTCTAGGGCTGGTTTTAACCACTTGCGCACTTTCTTCGGCGCGTACTCACTCAAACAAATTGCTGCAAGGAGACCCATCGGCAACGCCACACAAAGGGCAATACTCGTCGTCATTAATGTCGAAGTAACAAGTACCGAAATACCAAAACTTTGATTAAAAAATAACGGTGTCCATTTTGTTTCCGTTAAAAATCTCGATAGAGGTACCTCTTCGAAAAAACCAATGGCATCAAATACCAAGGTAAAAACAATGCCAAAGGTAGTCAGCACTGAGACGATGGCAAAGAGACCAAAAATACCCACAGTAATACGCTGTGACCATTTGCTAGCTGTACGATTGGCTCGCCAACTATCGGCATTCACTAATTTTGGGAAAGGACTCGTGGTCATAGAAGTTTAGAGTTCTAAAGTTTTATCTTCTCTGTTATCAGGCGATCGCCCTCGAGAGATTCATCTACGGACATCGCAATGTAGCAATTTTAAAGCCGTAGCTCAAAAAAAATAAGAAAGAGAGTGAGCCCCAACACAAATTGAGAATCCCACTCCCCCAGACAATTAATCGTTCTTAAAGAACATCAACCAGCTTTACCCCAACAGTCGAGCCACCACCAAAAGCAGAACCCGTAGTCTTAGCATCTAAACGACCCATTGCCTTCTCATAAATCTCCGAAGACATCGCAACATAGCCCACCTCAGAAACAAGACTGCCATTATCCTCACTCATGTAAAAATCAACAAAAGCCGCCACCTCAGGCTTCTCAAGCGCCGCAGGATTTACATAAATGAAAACAGGACGAGCAAGGGGCTGATAAGTCGTATCATCAACAGTCGCCACACTAGGCGCAACACAACCTTCGCCATTCGCAGGATCTTCATCATCGATCTCCACAGCACGGAGACGATCAGCATTCTCCTCAAAATACGCAAGACCAAAATAACCTAGAGCACCCGTATCCTGAGCAACACCTTGGACAACAACATTGTCATCTTCACTAGCAGTATAATCACCACGACTCAAACCCTCATCACCATTGATCGCATCAGTGAAATAGTCAAAAGTACCCGAATCAGTCCCAGGACCATACAAAGTCAAAGGCTGATCAGGGAAGCCATCACGAACTTGGCTCCAGTTATCAATAGTACCCTCACCCTCAGGAGCCCAAACCTTGTTAAGCTCAGCAGTAGTCAAGCACATTGCCCAGTCATTCTCAGGATTCGCAACAACAGAAATTGCATCATAAGCAACGGGAACTTCAATATACTCAACACCACCTTCCTCACAAAGTTCAATCTCAGACCCTTTGATAGGGCGAGACGCATTCGTAATATCAGTTTCCCCAGCACAGAACTTCTTAAAGCCACCACCAGTTCCGGATACACCGACAGTAATACGGACATCTGGGTTAGCCTTTTGAAACTCCTCAGCCATTGCCTCTGTGATGGGAAAAACAGTACTAGAACCATCAATAGCAACAGAACCTTCGAGACGAGAAGCAGACTCTTCAGTTGTTTCTTCAGTTGTTTCAGCGCCTTCTTCGGGAGCTGTCGTTTGCTCCCCAGCACAAGCACCAAGCATCGTGATGAGTGCCAAACTGGAAAGACCCAAAGACCAAGCACGGAAGCGAATGGCTTTCTGTTTCATAATATCCTCTGTGTGCAATTTCAAATGAATTTAAAAATCTCTATTACTTCAAGCCATTACCTATAAAAAGCAATAGTCAAGAAAAGAAAAACAGACAAAGTATTGTTCTAATACATTACTTTTTCAGCTTTTGTAATATCGACAAAAACATATTCTCTTTTTGTTTTCAAAATGGTTATACCACATGCAAAGAAGGATGTGATCAATATTTTCAATTTTCCTGAACCTTAATCGATACAAGGTCTTTAAGCTTAAGCAGCCATTTTTCTTTGATTAAGAATAGTTTAAGAAAAAGTAATTTTGTTATCGAGAAAATACTGGTATGACCATCTATCTTTTAGCAAAAAAAATAATATCAAATCATAGCGATGATCTATTTTTTCGAATATGTGAATTTTCCGGATTTAAATAGTAAAAAATGAGCAAAAAGATAGCAGGTTTCTTCTTTGCTTCTAGTGCCACGACTCATTAAAAACAGAGAAGAAAAGCAAAAAGTATTAGCCATTGAAAATCAACAGGTTCACTGTCAGAAGCTATCGTCATTGCAAATAAATCCAAGAGAACTTTAAGATTCCATTTATTTTCACCATGGCTGGCATGGAACATCATGAGGTTCTATTTTGAACAAAGCCGTCCATATCAATGAAGTAGGCAGCTCGATCCAACTATTTCTAGTCACATCATTTACACAAGCTGTGCATCTTTTTTGAGTGTCGCTGTATGGAGCTGATTCTGGGTTTTCCACAAAGCCAAATCGGTCAGGGAGCGATCGCGGTATACGCCATAGCGTTCTTTTTTACTGCGCACTCGTTCAGCTAATGCTGGAATAATGCCAAAGTTTGGTGGCATGGGCTGGAAGTGTTTGGGTGATGCTGAATGGATGAAGTCAAATAGCGCGCCCATCATGGTTGTCTTCGGAAGCGTTAGAGGCGTTAAGCCTTTTGCAATGCGAGCAGCATTCGTACCTGCTAACCAGCCACCAGCTGATGCGGCGGTATAACCTTCTGTACCAATGAGTTGGCCTGCGGCAAGTAGCGTGGGACGTTGGGAGAATTGTAAGGTTGCGTCTAATAGTTCAGGTGAGTTGAGAAATGTATTGCGGTGCATGACTCCCATTCTCACAAATTCGGCATTTTCTAGTCCGGGAATGAGACGAAATATTCGTTTTTGTTCGCCCCATTTGAGATTTGTTTGAAACCCAACCATATTCCACAGTTGGCCTTGCTTATCTTCTTGGCGCAACTGCACGACGGCATAGGGTTTTTTTGACTTGTTTTCAGGATCTCGGAAATCTCCAAGACGAGCATCAAATAGTCCAACGGGTTTTAGGGGGCCGTAGCGCATTGTATCTTCGCCTCTTCGGCCTAGTTCTTCGATCGGTAAACAACCTTCGAAAAACTTCGCGCTTTCTTTTTCAAAGTCTTTTAGTTCTGCTTGTTCTGCTGCGCATAAAGCTTCTCGAAAATGTAAATATTGCTCTTTATTCATTGGGCAGTTGAGATATGCGGCTTCTCCTTTGTCGTAGCGAGATGCGAGAAATGCGACATTTTGATCAATGCTTTCTCCTACGATAATGGGGCTTGCTGCATCAAAAAAGCTCATGTATTCCATACCTGTAAACTGCTGTAGTTCGCTAGCAAGGGCAGTACTGGTTAAAGGGCCTGTGGCTAATACGGTAATGCCTTTTGAGGGAATATGATTTAAGGGCTGACGATGGAATGTTACTAATGGATGGTTCGCTAGTTTTTGGGTTAGGGTTTTGCTAAATAGGGCACGGTCAACGGCTAAGGCTCCTCCTGCGGGAACTTGATGTTCGTCGGCTGTGGCAATGATGATTGAGTTAAGCCGGCGTAATTCTTCGTGTAATAATCCGGAGGCGCGATCGCTGGATTGGGCACCAAATGAGTTGCTACAGACGAGTTCTGCTAATTCCTCTGTGTGATGGGCAGGGCTTTTTTCTACTGGTCGCATTTCGTAGAGAGATACGGGGGTGCCAGCTTGTGCTATTTGCCAAGCGGCTTCTGTTCCTGCTAGTCCACCGCCAATAACTGTCACGGGAGGAATTTGAGGGGTCATGGTTACCTATTGCAATAATCTTTTTTGAGGGTTTTCTATTTTATATTGTTCTTTAAGTTAGGAGAAAAGCCTAAACAAAAACCGCCATTAATGACGGTCATCGTTCAGGGCTCTCTTGTTGAATCAGAGTGGCTCTGGGACTATTGTGGTGTTTTCTTAGCGTTGGAGTTGATGCTGGTATTTTATTTATTGGGCGATCGCCACAGCGCTGTCGGTAGATTCATTTTGGGTAATAGCAACAGTTACACTTTCTTCTCCTTCTTGCTCAGATACCTCCGGAGATTCATTAAAGGTCAAACGGGTGCAAGGAATCGTATCAGACAAAATCGCGCTAGCCATCATCCCAGTGTGAATCTCAAGGATGCCATGGGACAAGGCTTCAAAAACAAGGCGTTGACCGGGAAAAACAACTCTTTCAAAGTACCAGTCTTCAATATTTGTAATACGAGCAACTTGAATTTGACTCGTGGCATTGACATAACAACAAAGTAAGTTTTTGTTCTTATCTTCAGGAAGGGGATCAAGGATCTGAGCCATAACTCTACCGGATAAGTATTTAAAGTAAGTTTTCTACTAATTATCGCTAACCTAACATTTCTTGATCCCCAGCGGCTGTAAAGCTCAATACAATCGATTGTCATGGTGTTTAAATACTAGATCTATACCTTAAGAAATAGACTTTTCAAAACAGTATACTTCGACACTACTTTGTTAATTCGGTTTTACTATTTCTCTAAAATCTTGCAGATTTTCATGATTCAAGAATAAATTCTCAAATCAATACCAGCAGCTTGCTCTAGTAATATTCGCCAGAGAAAATATTGTTACTCTAAAAAAAAACTGGAGGTGTTATTGTCAACAAAATATTATTGGTTCAATTTATTAAAATAAAATTAAGATTTATTGCTTATACATTTCACAATGTTGTGGGGGAGAGCTTCTCTGTTTGACCATGAAATCAAACCTAAAGATTTATATAGGCAAGAAAAAAAGACCATAGAAATAATGGTTGATTTTGGGTGACCTACCGAAGGAAATATCGATAATATCTTTTAAGTCTCGCTTTTTTTGTGATTAGTATTCAAAATTGTCGGAAATCATGCGACCGTACTAAACAGTCTTTATTCGTTAAAAGTAGTCAATGGTTGCGAGATCCTATGGGTAAGGAAAAAAATACGGCGATCGCCCCGGTGAGTCAGCGGGAACCTTTAGGAAGCCTAGTCCTATATAAGGCTTTGAAATGGACTATTGTACAGCCCATTTTGTCTAGCTATTTTCGGAGTCGCGTCATAGGCTTGGAAAATGTCCCGACTACTGGTGGATTTATCGCCGTTAGTAATCACGCCAGTAACTTTGACCCGCCGATCCTCGCAGCAGCAGTCGGTCGACCAGTGGCATTTATGGCGAAAGAAGAATTATTTCGTGTACCAATTCTCAAACAAATTATTCGTATTTATGGCGCTTACCCGGTCAAACGTGGTGCTGGCGATCGCGCCGCTATTCGCGCTGCATTAGCCTCTCTCCAAGAAGGGTGGGGCGTTGGGATCTTCTTGCAGGGGACTCGCACCGCCGATGGACGGGTGACCAAGCCAAAATCCGGTGCTGTCCTCATCGCCACCAAAGCCCAAGTGCCACTCATCCCCATTAGCCTCATAGGCACCGAGAAAATCTTGAAAGGGAAGAATCCATTCCCTCATCCCACGGCTCTTACTATTCGCATCGGGGAGGCGATCGCTCCCCCGAAAACAGTCACAAAAGAAGCCCTCACCCAAACAACAGAAACCTGTGCCCACCAGATCAACGCCCTTCATGCCCTAGGACGCTAATAAAAATTGACTTAGCCTTTCCAAACAACAACAATAACAATAGATCACCAACCAAATAATCCTTTCACCCAGTGATTTAGATCACTGTTTTATGGTGCAGAAAACGGCGAAATTTTCCATTGAGAATTGTTACACTCAAAATCGCAATATTAGAGCTTAAACCCATATGACAATTTCTATCTAAAAAATTGTTAATCACCAAAATCTCCCTGAAAGCTTTTTATTTGTGGTGTATCATTTCAAACAGAAGTAGCATCATAGCAACAGCCCGTCTACCAATTATTCTGCCGAGAATCTAGCCCTTAACCCGATTGATTTCAGATTAATTTCAAGCGCTAGTTCACAGTATTTGATCACAACAGCCAAATTCCTGCGGTTCATTAACCCATGTCTGATTCTAAACAGCAATTTAAAGTAAATTTTTGGGGCGTGCGTGGTAGCATCCCCTGCCCAGGAGCGGAAACAGTAAGATATGGCGGCAATACACCCTGTATCGAGATGATAGCAGGCGGTGAACGGCTAATCTTTGACGGTGGCACAGGGCTGCGGGTACTAGGGCAATCCCTAATGAGCCAACTGCCCGTTGAAGCCCATATGTTCTTCACTCATTCCCATTGGGATCACATTCAGGGCTTTCCCTTCTTCGTACCGGCTTTTGTCAATGTCAACAAATTTAATATTTACGGTGTCGTCGCTCCCAATGGTGCAACGATCAAGCAGCGTCTCCATGATCAAATGTTGCACCCAAATTTCCCGGTTCCCCTGCAGATTATGCAGGCAGATTTAAAATTCTTTTCCCTAGAAGTTGGGGAAGTACTGCAAATTGGTGATGTCACCATTGAAAATGCGAAGCTCAATCACCCTGGGGAAGCAGTGGGGTATCGGGTAAACTGGCGGGGTGTATCGGCCGCATACATTACAGATACAGAACATTATCCAGATCATATTGACGAGCAAGTCCTAAAGTTGGCAGATAATGCTGACGTTGTGATTATTGACGCAGCATATACAGATAGCGAATATCACGACCCAAAATCCAGCAAAGTAGGTTGGGGTCACAGTACTTGGCAAGAAGCGGTCAAGGTAGCTAAAGCCGCGAATGTTAAACAGTTGGTGATTTTTCACCATGACCCTCTGCATAATGATGATTTTCTTGACAAGATTGCGGAAGAGGCAGCCTCTGAATTTTCGAATACGGTTTTAGCCCGCGAAGGTATGTCTATTGTGCTAAACCCCCAAGGTAATGTTAAAGATCAGAAGGCGACAGAGTCACAAGAGCTATCTGTTTAATTCGGTATAGAATATGAAGAAATATTTCGGGCTTTAAAACGTGCGGGTAGTATCTTCAACCATTGAGGCGGTCACGCCCACCAGTATTGCTTTAGGTAATTTTGATGGGATACACCGTGGACACCAGCGGGTCATTGAACCAGCGATCGCCTTCACCCGCCACAATCATCAAGTTGTCGCAGCCGGAAATCACCCGACCGAGCAACCGCCACAGTCCCCAAGACTTTGCCCAACCGTTGTTACTTTTGACCCTCATCCTCGCGAATTTTTTTCCGGCAATCCGAAGCGACTCCTCACGCCATTGCCAGAAAAAGTGGCAGTACTAGCACAGCTTGGCATTGAACAGCTTGTTTTACTGCCCTTTGATCGAGAGCTTGCTGCTTTGACACCAGAGGAATTTATTTCAGAAATCTTGGTGAAAAAGCTTAAAACAAGAAGTATTAGTATTGGTGTCGATTTTTGTTTTGGTCGCAGTCGCAGCGGCAACTCGACAGATTTGAAGGCGATCGCCGCCGGATATGATGTGGAAGTCAATATCGCTCCACTATATAAAGACCAAGGCGATCGCATTAGTAGTTCAGCGATTAGAAAAGCATTAGTAGAGGGGCAACTCACAACCGCAAATGCCCTCCTCGGCCGGGCTTACACCTTACAAGGCAAAGTCATCCATGGCCAAAAATTAGGCCGTAAACTTGGTTTTCCCACCGCCAATCTTGAATTATCAGCCACAAAATTTTTGCCCAAATATGGCGTTTACGGCGTTCAAGTCAATATCCAGTCATCAGGACAAAACCAATGGGGCATCCTAAACCTTGGTTGCCGACCAACCGTGGAGCCAAACGCCAAAAATCCGACCATTGAAGTGCATCTATTTGACTATGACCAGCATATTTACGGCGAAACCCTAACAGTCAAACTACTCCATTACCTTCGTCCCGAACAAAAATTCGACTCTCTCCAAAAATTGCAAGCCCAAATCCACACGGACTGCGCTCGCACCAAAAAATTACTTAACCTACCCTAGACATAATGAAAGAAAGAGTTCGCGACCTGACAGACAACCTCTCCAAAACAATTGTCGGCAAAGAAGATGCCATCAAACTTGTCCTCGTTGCCATGCTGAGTGGCGGTCACGTATTACTAGAAGATGTACCCGGTGTCGGCAAAACATTATTAGCCAAATCCCTAGCCCGCTCTGTCAATGGCAAATTTCAGCGAATCCAGTGTACGCCGGATCTTCTGCCCAGCGACATTACCGGCACAAATATTTGGAACCCCAATAGCCGTGAATTTGAATTTCTCTCAGGGCCGGTTTTTGCCAATGTGCTCCTTGCCGATGAGATCAATCGCGCCACCCCCCGTACCCAATCAGCTCTCCTCGAAGTCATGGAAGAGCAGCAGGTCACCGTGGATGGCGATGCTCGCCAAGTGCCTAAGCCATTTTTCGTTGTGGCAACCCAAAACCCCGTTGAATACCAAGGGACTTTCCCCTTACCAGAAGCGCAGATGGATCGCTTTGTTATTTCCCTTAGCCTTGGTTACCCCGGCTTTTCAGAAGAAGTCGATATGCTGCAGATGCACCAATCTCGGATTCGTCCTGAAGAGTTAGCGCCTTGTATTAGCCTCGATGAAGTTCGTCAATTACAGGCGAATGTCCAGGAAATTCATGTGGAAAAATCAATTCAAGAGTACATCGTTAAGATTGCGCAGAAGTCCCGCGATTATGAAGGGATTATTCTTGGGGTTAGCCCTCGGGGCACTGTTGCCCTCCAACGCGCCGCCCAAGCCTATGCTTATTTAGCAGATCGCGACTTTATTCTGACGGATGATATTAAATATTTAGCTCCCTTTGTCTTGGCTCACCGCGTGATTGTTTCGGGTGGCAAAAATGCAAAAGAGGTGATTCAAAGTCTTGTTGCAACGATCACAGATCCTTCTACTCCTGAAAGTGGCTATAGTTTACCGATTGCTTAGAAGCGTCATGTTAAGATTAGTGAAGTTTCTTAGAACTCATGGGTATCTTTAATGTTCGGTAAGATTTCGCTTGGCAGTGTGGGATTAGTGGTCGGGGGCATATTGTCTGTGATAGGCTTTGCGGCCTATGGCTTTGGGAATGCAACCCTTAATTTGGCAGGGATGTTCTATGGCATTCCTATTCTGCTCGGTGGCTTGGCTCTAAAGGCGGCGGAAATTAAACCCACTCCCTATAGTGCTGATGTCTCTGACGATATTGAAGCGCTTCGGGAAGCTCAGGCGACGGACACACAGCATCAAATCCGTAAGGATGTGACGCGTTATCGCTATGGTCAGGATTGTCACTTGGATGATTCTTTAGAGCGTTTGGGTTTAAGTCCTACGGATGAGGAGCGTCCCCAGCTTCATCATTTACGGGAAGAATCCCATGAGGGTCAGTATGCTTTGGTTTTAGAGTTTTATTCGCCTTTGTTCTCTCTGGAAGAATGGGAAAAACGCCAAGCAAAAATTGAACGTTTCTTTGGCCCTGATATCAAGGCGGCGATCGCCCAGCCGGAAGAGAACGAAATTGAATTAGCACTGATCAAAACAGCAGCATAGGTATAAGGGCTTAATTTAACTTCATAGTATTACTAAGTATTGCTAAGGAAGTTTAGCGTTGGTTCATATCTGAGCAAAACTTAAGGACGATACGGAGATATCAAATCTTTTAAGAAAAGTCCGATTTTTAGGAGTCAAAATTTATGTCCTTAGCTCTTACCCTCATCGCTGCTGTGCCCTCCACAATGGCATGGAGCCCAAAAATTGCGGTTGTGATGATCATCTGTAATATTTTGGCGATCGCCCTTGGCAAAGCAACAATGAAAAACCCTTCCGAAGGCCCCGCCCTACCAATGCCTGAAATGTTTGGTGGGATGGGTCTCCCCGCATTATTAGCCACCACTAGTTTTGGTCATGTACTAGGAGTCGGTGCAATCATTGGCTTAGCTAGCATGGGTGCAATCTAAGTATTTTTATTGCTTTTTTAACGCCCCTCAGTTTCCCTTGTTTTGTGACAGTATTTTTATTCCTCTGGTGAGTTGTCATCGGAGGATTTTTGTTTGATGTATAAATCACCACGGCTACTCTGTCTAGATCCAATATCGGCTAATCCCGGATAACGTTTAGCCGGTTTAAGTTTTACATTTGCAAAGGGATGTAGTTTTGGTTTTGACCCTTCGCTACTGCGCCACCAACGCAAAATAAAACCGACAGTAAAACCGCCAACACCCGCAAAGAAAATACTGAGTAAAATGCCGTATCGCAACGCTATAAAGGCAATGAGAAACGCAATGGCGGCCTGTAGTCCACCCCGGACTCCTTCTTTTTGGGCATTTCTAGTTGTTTTGGCCATGGTTAATGATCGCGATTGCAAGACTTTAAAAGATTGCGGCAAGAAGGTGGAGCGTGAAGGGCATCGTGTGACAATCGGACTATCACGCCCTATGTTTGTCATACCAATTCAAAAAAATAGAGCTACTAATGGGTGAACAAAAATCCTTATTTGATAGGCAATTTAGGATTGCGTTTGTGGATTTTCTAAAATCATTTGGTATCAGTTTAGATTTTTATGCCCCTCCACGTTGCCCATACCTTTGTACAGATTGCGTCTCGCTTGGCGAGCTTACGAGATTTTTTGCTCCTATTTTTTTCATCAATCTCGGCCTTCACATCGAGATTAACGATTTTCTTCACCCATTTTTTCTAGCCCTTGTCCTATCCACCTTTGTACTAATCGCAAAACCAGCAATGGTGATGGCTCTCGTAGGAATGGGCGGCTACAAAAACTATACCGGTGTGATCACGAGTCATCCCTTGGGCAAATTAGCGAATTTTCGCTGATTTTGGCAGGTTTAGGTGTTATTTTAGGCCATATTTCTAGTGAAATTAGCGGCTTAATTATCCTTGTTGCCCTCATCACCATGGGTTTATCCACCTCCATAATTTTGCAGTCAAACTGTATTTACGAAACCTGAGTTTTGCTTAAGGGTGCTCGGCAATACGACGCGGCGAATAAGAGAGCG
>NZ_MRBY01000068.1 GCF_001904615.1 [Limnothrix rosea] IAM M-220 | reverse complement strand
TTTGAAAGCTAGTAGGATTGTTTGCATAGAAACATCTCCCGATCTCTCGCTCTCTCATTCACCGCGTCGTACTTCCGAGCATGCTTAAGCAAAACTCACGTTATCGAAACCTTTTTCCCTGCTTCGGATATCTTCTCAAAGGAAGAAAATGGATCACTCTGAAGGTTATTTGAAACAACGGTATCAATTGACTGTTTTTTCGGTCTCTAATGCCTTCTAAAAAAATAAATGCAATAAAAAAAGGGCAGATCGTAAAAATCTGTCCTTTTATCTTTTTGATTAAATTAAGTTTTAGTTGCTACGGTCAAAAGCATCAAGATCAAGACATTTAATATGCTTTGACAATATGCTTTAAACTTCTACCAATTTTTCTGGCTATGGCCATAATAAAATTCTGAAATTTTCGGTTGCAATAATCTCTAAAGAGCAATAACTTCAAAGTCTACAGTTGCAGTCACTTCTGGGTGAAGCTTAACTTGTGCTTGGTAGTTGCCTGTTTTGTTGATTTCAGGAATGGTAATGCCGCGACGATCAACATCTTGACCAGCCATTGCTTTAATGGTGTCGGCAACGTCTTGGGTTGTAACGGTACCGAAGATGAGGTTGTCTTCGCCGACTTGCTTACGGATTGTCAGTTTACCGACGGTTTTTAGGGCGACTTTGCGATCTTCTGCTTCTTTCAGTTCAGCTGCGAGACGCTCTTGTTCTTTGGCGCGACGCTGCTCAACTTGACGCAAAATGCCGGGAGTGGCGAGGGAAGCAATGCCTTGGGGAAGAAGGTAGTTGCGGGCATAACCGGGAGCGACTTCTACGAGGTCGCCGTTAGTGCCTAGTTTGCGGACATCCTGATTAAGGACGACCTGTAAACGTTTACTCATAATAATTTACGGATAAATACAAATAATGCTTTTTCGGTATAGCTCTGTTAGCTTACGGAACTTTGTATTCTACAATTTTGAGGATTATTTAGGCAAATGGCTGACATGATGATTTTTGAGTGGGGTGGCGATCGCCTTAACATTCGGCAGAAATAAAGAAATAAAGAAATAAGTTGATTGCCCTTCTTGATGCTCTGGGTTGATGGGCTTTACTTCTATTATTTTTGATTGAGCTTTTGTCTGATGAATCCAGATCGCCCGGAGACTCCAAAAAAATGCGTCATCGCTCCTGTGACTAAAGGCAAATATTGTAAAAAAAAAGAGAGGACTAAAACGCCTCTCTGCTGATGACCAGAATGATTGAAGGATGTTAAGTGAATGGTTTTGTTATAAAACCCAATACAAAAAAGTTTTGTTAAACAGGTGTTTTAGTAAGCCAGACCCATGCTGCGGGTAGTCTCGGCACCAAGGTAAACTCGGATACTGAGGAAGTCAGTGGGGCAAGCAGTTTCGCACCGCTTACAGCCAACGCAATCTTCTGTGCGAGGAGAAGAGGCGATCTGACCAGCTTTGCAGCCATCCCAGGGAACCATCTCTAGGACATCAAGAGGACAAGCACGGACGCACTGGGTACAGCCAATGCAGGTGTCGTAAATTTTAACGCTATGAGACATTGAGTGTTAACTCCTACAAGAATGTGGTTTTATGTGTCAGCATTCTGGATTATGGGCTAGTTTACCGCAGGCTTTGAAGCCCCTTCTCGAAAAGGTGATATAAGTTTACGTTGCGTTACATCTATGGTTTTTTCTTGGTATTTTTAAGGATTTTTCTATGATTTTGGTCGATCTTTTTGTTCTAGAAGGCTTTGGGAAAGTTTGTTTTAGGGGGCGTTAAAGGGGTGGGGCGATCGCCTAAGGGTTCGGTTTTAGACTACTGTTTGTATAGTTTTTGAGTGAGTTTATGCAGAGTCGGTTTGCCGCAGTAGAGCTTGTGCGGTTAGAGGCACCTGAGCTGTCGCCATCCATTGATACATATCTACAACAAATAGATCGCGTTGTGGGGGTCATTGCCAATCCAGATCTGACAGAAAAGCTTGCCCCGGATCAATTTCGCTTAAAAATGCAGCCCATTGGCTTTTTGGATTTGTACCAATTTCAGCCGATTGTAACTTTGCGGATTTGGTGCGATCGCCATAATGTCGTGCATTTGAAAAGTTTGGACTATGAGTTTAGGGGACTCGAAGCCTTTATGGATGGGGTAGAACTGACGTTGGTGGGGACTTTAGCTAGCACGCAGGATGATGGTGGCAAACCTCAACTCAGTGGCAAGGCGGACTTGAGCGTGACATTACCCTTGCCGCCACCCCTTTGGTTAACGCCAAAACCTTTGCTCCAGGCGACCGGCGATCGCCTCCTCAGTGAAGTGTTACAACGCATTAAACAACAAATTCTTAAACAGCTTATTCAGGACTATATTGATTGGACAAAAACTGTGACTTAAACTGACCGCTGCTGGGCTTGGAGGGTAGAAAGACAGTTGAAAAAAATCCATCATTAATATTCACTCTAGAATAGGAAACAGCAAGGCTATTATCCCTAAGGGAGCAGTGGAGACTCAGTGGAAGCCCGACTCATTTTTTTACTTGTCCTTTGCGGCTCTGTCGTCATTGTGTTCTTTTACCTCGTTTATAAATCGATCCATATCATCGAAGAAAATGAACAGGCGATTGTCACTCGTTTTGGGCGTTTTAAGCGAGTACTAAAGCCCGGCATGAATTTTATTTTGCCCCTCATGGACAAAATTGCCTTTAAAGAAGGCCTACAAGAGAGAGTCTTAGATATTCCCCCACAAACGGTGATCACCAAAGACAATATTTCCATCAAAGTAGATGCCATTATTTATTGGGAAATATTTGATGTTTACCGCGTTTACTACGATGTCGATGATCTGATGGATTCCCTCGCAAACCTTGTCAAAACCATGTTGCGTTCGAAAATCGGTAATCTCGAACTGCAGGAGACCTATAGCTCCCGGGAAGAAATAAACTCCAAACTCATTAACCAACTCAGTGCTGTGACGAGTAAATGGGGGGTGCGGGTAACGCTTGTTGAAATTCAAGACATTATCGTGCCTGAAGAGCTGCAAAAATCCCTGCAACAACAGCAGGAAGCGGCGAGTCGTAAGCGGGCAACCTTAGAAGATATTGAGGCAATTACCCTATCGGTCAAAGAACTGCTGAAAATTATTGAGGAAAATCCTGAGGAGGGTTCAGAGATTTTGCGGTTTATGTTAGCGAGGCAATATATGAATGTCAACGAAAAAATTAGTAAGAGTGACAATACAAAAATTCTCTTTATGGATCCGAAGGTGATGACGGAAGCGCTGTCTAATTTATTAGAGGAAGATGTTAGGGGAATGGAGTAGAAAGGGAGCTGTATTTGCCCGAAATATGTTGTAAAAATCTGATTTTAGGAGTTTCTGTCAGAATTTAATGATTTTTTGCGGATCAAGACCTATAAACAAATGCAAAAAAATCCCTCTGTTCTAGGACAGTCTCGCTAAGATTAAGACAGAACAATATTTTAAGGAGTTGTTACTTTTACATGGATGTCAAATTATTGCTAGTTGTCTTGACAGGTGTATTCACTGTCGCTTGTCTATTTTTCGGTACAAAGAACGGTTTTTACGATTCGGATGATTATCATGGTAATGGCTCTGCTCACTAGAAATTAGTGGGGATTTAGGGCGATCGCCGGATTTCCCTAACGGTTTTATTTTTTTTCGATTCAACAACTTATCGGGTTTACGAACCCAAGACACTGCTAGGATCTGAAACTGTGGACTAATTGCCGTAGAGATTCTAGTTTTTTTTGAGTAAAATGCCTACCGCAACAGCCTTTTCTGGTCAATCAATACCGTTCTTTTGTCTGCCCTATGCCATTGGTCGTCAGGGAGAAGGGGTTTGTTTATTGGCGCAGATGGGAAATTATCGAGTGCTGTTGGATTGTGGCTTAACGGATCTCGACCAGTTAGAAACTCCGATGGCGGCGGCAGCGTCCCGCAGTGCGCCTGTAGATCTGGTTTTTTGTAGCCATGCCCATCGTGATCATGCTGAAGGATTGCTAGAGTTTCAGCGGCGCTACCCCCATATCCCGATTTATACCAGTCAGGCCACAAAGTCGTTGCTGCCCTTAAATTGGACGGATCAACAGCCTGTTTCCCTTGATTTTGCGGTGACATTGCCTTGGCGATCGCCAGTGGAACTTGCCCCCGGATTAACCATCAAACTCTTTCCCGCAGGCCATTTACCGGGAGCCGCCACAGCTTTATTTACCCTGACAACAGAGCAGCGAGATTACACTTTGTTTTATACAGGGGATTTTTCGGTGTCTCATTTCCAGCTCGTAAACGGTCTGTCCGTTGAAGAGCTGCGGGGGTTGAAGCCAGATGTCTTAATTATTGAAGGTAGCTACGGCACGGTTCGCCATCCCCATCGCCGACAGCAGGAAAAATATCTCACCAATCGACTACTCGAAGCGCTAGCAGAAAAGCAATCCATTATCTTGCCTGTCCCCCGTTTAGGTTTGGGGCAAGAAATTTTAAAACTATTGCGATCCCACCACCAATTTACCGGGAAAAAGTTAGATATTTGGGTGGAAGGAAATGTCGCCAAAGCCTGCGATCACTACCTCGATATTTTGGATGAGCTGCCTGCCACAGTCCAGAATTTTGCCAAACACCAATCTTTATTTTGGGATGACCGTGTTTACCCGCGTATGCATCGTCTGCGGGCGGGGGAATATCCGGAGCTAGATGAAGGGCAACATATTATCATCACGGACTACACCAGTGATTTTGGGAAGTACTGCGAAAATGTCAATCATGCCTACCTACTACTCTTGCCTGAGCATCCCGGTGTGTGGCTGAATTTTGATGAACTGCCCCTCGCGGCGATCGCCCCCAAAAAACACGTCCAGATCGAAACCTATCTCCTCGCCGAACATAGCGACGGACGCAACACCACCCAACTCATTCACAATCTCCGTCCCCAGCACGTCATCTTTTTCCATGGCTCCGCCGACGACCTAACAAACCTGACCGCCCTCGAAGAACTCCAAAATCGCTACCAACTTCACTGTCCTGCCGCCGGTAACCTCGTCGAATTACCCGTAGGCGATACCTTTATCCAGCCCGCTGTCCCCCAACGCACCGAATACGAAGGAGAAATCAATGAACTAGGCGCGTGGATTTCCCTAAGCCTGCCCAACAGCATCAGTGAAGACCCCCGCTGGCAAACCTTTGCCGACACAGGCCTCGTTGAAGCCCATTGGCAAGGCGAAGAACTGATTATTCGCGGCATTAACGAACGAGAATTATTACGTAGTAAAACCGACCTTGAGCGCTTCGCTAACCTCGATTGCTGCATTAACTGTCGCTTCCAAAAAGCGATGCGCTGCCAACAGCAAAAATCCCCCTTGTATCGCTTTAAAGTAACACCAGAGGGATATTGTCCAGAATTTGAGGCGATCGCCGCCAAAAATAACTAGTCTTGATTTTTAGAATCAGGGAAGTGGGGGAAAATCTGTTCCGCCTCAGGACAATCCTCAGAAATAGCAATTTCCACATCCATCTTTGGCACAGACGCAAGCTTTTGCGTAATAGCACCAACACTTTCCAGACGAACAAGCTCTTCCCAAGAAGAAACCTCATCATCTTCTTCCGTTTCATAACGAATTGTCAGGATCTCGCCTTCAAACGCTGTAATTTTCGCGCTTTCGATCCAGCGCTGTTGATCCCGCAAGAATATGCAAACTTCTTTTTCATCATTGCAGATTTGATTAATCTTGCGGTGTAGCATAAGCTTCTCCCAGTTTAAAAGTAGAGCGATTTATATTTCTCTACTAAGCATTGTAGACAATCTCCCTACACTTTTACAGACTTTTTTTGCACGTATTTTTACTTAAAATATCCAGTAAATTTTGACTCACCGTCCCCGCATGTTCCACCATCGCCAAATGTCCACAACGTTCGATTTCAGTGACATTCTCACCCCTTGAGCCAAAAGAATAATGGAAGCTGGCTAAATGATAAACATACTTCAGTTCCATCACAGAATCCTGACTCCCCGCTAAAAAATGAACCGGTTGCCGGAGTTGCGCCACAAGTTGAGGTAATTGATGAACCTCCTTTTCCGTTGTCGTTTCCAATAAAGCACCCAAAGCAGCCTTGCGGTCCGCGGCAAAAAAATCCTTGATACGTTGCCTACCCCAGCGTCTTGCCAAAGGTTTATGTACCATTAAGCGCGTGAAAGGAAGGTCAATAAACGGCACATATAACAACCAAGGAAAACGATTTTTTATAATTTGCTGACCAGCCGAGCGAAATTTTTCAAAATCCTCTTTAAGATAAATACCGCCCCCCGCATTGACACAGACCACCCCTTCGACAACCTTTGAAAGTTTGCTTGCTGTCCAGAGCGCAATGCTCCCACCGAGAGAATGTCCCACCAGCCAAGCCTTTTTGATGCCCAAGTGAGTCAGTAAACTTTTTAAATCTTCTGAGTATTCATCTAAAGTAAATTGTTGCTCAGGATAATCGTGACTCTGGTGATGGAGGGCTTTTGATTCCCCAAATCCCCGTAAATCATAGGTTAAACAAGGGTAAAACTGGGAAAGCTCTTCGATTACCGGTTGCCAGTAGGAGCGACTCAGGAGCCAACCATGGATAAAAACAAGCGTCGGTAACTCCTCGTCATCGTTGTCATTATGAGACGGCGACATATTTTGTCCTGTCCAATCGTAAGTATGCAGAACATCTCGAATTACTGCAGTCGCCATATTGCCGCTTTATCCATACCTTCAAGCAGTGGTACATCTCTAATTTTAGACAACTGTTTGCCTTCTGTAATTCCGACGGCTGTAATTCTGAAAAATAATACAAACTATTACTAACCAAGGAGTCGGTACTTAACACTTTCGGCAATGCGCTGGCCTAAATAATCAGGGATCAGGTTTTCGTTAGGCCCAAGAAGGTAAAGAATTAAACGGGTACGCCCTCGCCAGACTAGTAAGTTGGCATTGACGACGAGTAGGTCTTCCTGCCATGTGGCATACATGACTTTATAAAATAAGCCGGGTTGGTTGTCGGCTTCAATGAGGAGGGCTGGAAGGTGGAAGACGGGGTCAATATAAAATTCGGTTTCAACTTGCTCTAGGCCTGCATCAAGGTTGAATTCTACGGCTAACATTTCTTCTACTTCGAAACGACCGGCTAGGGCTTCTCGAATGGCGCGACAGACGTTGTCTGAGGTTTGTTGGGTGAGGGCTTGATTACCCCGGGAGATAACGAGCTTGATAAAGACAAGCATGGGGGGTTTGATCTGTCCGTAAAGGCTCAGGCTGTGGATTTTGAGGCCGTAGGCGGCGAGCACGCCAAAAATATCACTCAGTAGAAAAGATTGATTGCGGTAAGCAAAGTTGAGGGCGCTTTTGCTGCCTTCTGGTAGTACGTCAATAATGGCTTGCTTTGATTTGTAGAGACGGTAGGCAAGCTGGAGATTTTGCAGCTGGATTTCGCTGCTCACAAATTGTTCGTAAAACTGAGGAAATGAGCGATTAAAGCGCTTGAGAAGATCGAGTGTGGATGGTTTTAACGCCGTTGTCATATGTCTCAGAACTGGAGTGAATGTTTTGGCTGCTGCGACTTTTCGGGATTTCTCGTTTGACCTCAGTGTTTTTTGTATATGGCCACACTTCTGATCTATTTTTCAGTTTACCTTATTGATTTGCTGGATTTTGTTGGATTATTGAGGCTGAAAAGCTGTTTGTAATTAGGGTGATGGCAAGATGCTACTCACTGTTTTGAATATTCGGTGTAAGATTATCAAGGATATTTACGGTTCGCAGCCTCCCACGACATCATATCTAGGCGATCGCCCCGACTGACAAAAGAATGGGTTTTTTAAAAAGACTACTCAAGAACACTGCTGACCAACCAAGTACAGACAAGACAACTAGCAAAGGGCTCGAGTCAGCCGGACAGCCACGCATATTTTTTAGTTTAGACCGGGATATTGATCTCTATGAACTGGAAGAATTATGTGACAAAGTCGGTTGGGCAAGGCGGCCGATTCGGAAAGTGCGTAAGGCTATTCAACATAGCTTTTTGGTGGTGACTGTTTGGGAAGTGCGTAATACAAATCGCAAGCGGTTGATTGGTTTTGCCCGTGCTACGTCGGATTGTGCTTTTAATGCGACGGTCTGGGATGTGGTGATTCACCCGGAATTTCAAAGCAAAGGTCTTGGTAAAGGACTGATGAAATTTATCATCAAGAAGTTGCGCGAGTCGGATATTAGTAATATCACGTTGTTTGCGGATCCTCAGGTTGTCGAATTTTATCGCCGTCTCGGTTTTATTCTGGATCCTGAAGGGATTAAGGGGATGTTTTGGTATCCTAGCTAGGGTGAGGCGATCGCAAAAAAATTTGCTAAGTCTTTCAAATAATTAGGGACTAGGTTATACTGAATCGTCCGAGCTTCGGGATGTAGCGCAGCTTGGTAGCGCGCCTGCTTTGGGAGCAGGATGCCGCAGGTTCAAATCCTGTCATCCCGACTTTAAATTTAATGTAAAATTGCCTTTCTACAGATTTTGTAGGGGGGATTTTTTTTGTGCTAAGGTCGAGACCAAATTTAGTTTTCGGTGCTAATCATCATGGTTAGAGTCGAAAACTCTAGATAGTTGCTCTTTGGAACTCTTCGTGATTTCTCCCCGTCTGCTTAAGGTAATTGCATAAGGTTGCGTACAAGTTACGGAATAAAGGGTTTGGAGTAATCTCAAATTGGGGTTTCATTCTAAAACTGGGGAAGTTCGATATTCTAAAAAGTAATTTTTAGATAAGCCTTTCTGGGTTCCGAAACACGTAATTATTTAGCTGTCATTTTTTGAGGTTTTACGTTTATGAAAAGTCTTGTTCGCTTCGGTCATCGGATGTTGCTCGCTGGAGCGGCGATCGCCGGAACTACAATGGGGCTAAATTTACCAGCATGGGCATTACCGGAAGAAGTGATTCTACAAAAGCTGGAAACTGTGCCCATGTATATGCTGATTACCGACGATGGGCAGCCAATTTTTGCGAGTGTTGAAGGGGAAAATGGCGAAGAACCCATTGGGGTAACAGGGGTGTTTGTTAGTCCTTCTGACGCAGAAAACCTTGTCCTCGCCCGCCGTGAGGAAGCAAAGACTTTGTTAGAGGCAGAGCAGGCAAAAGCAAACCAGGATCCAGCGGCGATTTCTATCCTGACTGAGCAGTATGCATTGTGGCAAGAGGCTAATATCCTGCCCATTGGCCTAGACCGCATTTATCAGTTTGCCCAAAGCGATGATGCCGAAAATTTAACCTTTAAATTTTTCCCCACGGTAGAACAGTTAGAAGCCGCGTCTCAAGTCATTGAAAATGATTCGTTTCCCGGTGTGCCGCTGTTTTTCCTCTCTATTCAATCTACCGACGAAAGTGGCAACCCCATTACGACATTCCCGACCCTTGAAGCTGGTGGACAAATTCCGATTTTCTTTGAAGTCGACCCGATTTTAGAGCAAATCCAAGGCTTCGAAAATCAGGATAATCTCAGTATTAATGTGATGGCTTTGGAGGTCTTTATTTCTAAGTTGGCGAATGATGATCTTCCTGAGGATGAGCAAAATTTCCTGAAGGAAATGACGTTGATTCCAGCGGAAGAATCGGCGCTTTTGATCCAACAAATTATTGAAAGTACGAGTGGAGAGAGTGGTAGTACGTCTGAATAGCGGAGCATCGGTCTCAATGACTAAGCATTTAGGATATTGAGTAAATCTTTGATTCTTATTGCGGCGACAGCATTAAGTCAGTGGCGGGAGTGGGCTCAGGCTCAGGCGATCGCCGCTGATATTTCTTTGGGAGAAATTAATTGGTTTTTACAAGCGCTCACTTCTATCACAGCCTTAGATTTAAAACTTGGGATTAACCGAGATGTCCATAGCCAAGTGAGTCTCACGGAGCTAAAAAATCTTTGGCAACAACGAGTAGAGCAGCGTGTGCCCGTGCAATATCTTGTTGGGAAAACGCCTTGGCGAAATTTTGAACTGATTGTCACACCATCGGTGTTAATTCCCCGCCCCGAAACTGAATATCTCATCGACCTCGCGTTGGAAGCAACAGACCAAAATCCCGCTTTAGCCACAGGGCATTGGGTTGACCTCGGTACAGGTAGTGGGGCGATCGCCCTCAGTTTGGTAGAGCAATTTCCGAATGCCACCATCCATGCAGTAGATAGAAGTGCAGCAGCCCTAGACATTGCCAGAAAAAATGCGAAAGCGTACGGCATGTCTGACCAAATTCAGTTTTACCAAGGAAGTTGGTGGGAGCCGCTACAAGAAATGCAAGGCAAAATGAGTGCCATGCTTGCCAACCCACCCTATATTCCTTCTGATCTGCTTCCTGATTTACAAACTGAAGTATTTTGTCATGAACCCCACAGTGCCCTTGATGGCGGTGAAGATGGCCTGAGCGATATTCGGATTTTAGTCAGTGAGGCTCCTAACTTTCTCATTTCTGGTGGTATCTGGCTAATTGAGTTGATGAAAGGTCAAGGACAGGTTGTGGCTCAGTTACTCTCGCAAAACGGCAATTATAATAACATTCAAGTTGTTGATGACTTCTCTGGTTGTGATCGCTATGTCCTAGCGAAAAGAAGATAATTTTTTTACTCTCTCGGATTTATCCGCAAGAATTCAGTAAAACTTAACTTTTGGGTGTGGGCGATCGCCCCACAACTGGGAATAATAAAAAAAGACAATTATCTTTCTAATTCGGCAATAATCATTCAGTGTGCCGAGGTATAACCAACATGATGCTCCTGAAATACTTTTTGCACTTAGAAAAAAAGAATAATCAAGAAGCCGGATTTACCATTCCTCTAGTGTTGGGCTTTGGCCTGTTTATGCTGGCTGTGGGTATCGCCTCAATTAGATTAAGCAGTGACAGCGAAATAAACTCTAAAGTCCAAACTAAAACCCAACAAGCTATTGCCGCAGCAGAATTAGGCATTGCTCGAATCCAAGAAGAGCTGTCTAGCGGTAACAACCGAGCCCTAGCCGTTGCTCCTGATTGTGCAGCAGATAGAACCGATGATGACGGCGATGGTTTTTTTGAAACCTGTCCAGATCTTGTCGGAGATGCTGAGCCCAGCAGCTGGAACAATCCCAACGCAATTCCGGGAGCCGCAGCTAATCCTCTAGATTGCGACCCGCAGTCAGGAAATCCAGTTGTTCCAGCATCCCTTAGCAATACATTAGCTTGGACTGATGCAGACCCGACAGATCCATCTAAAGGTCAGTATCGACTGGTTAGCTATGAGTACAATACAACGAACAACGATCCTACGGCATTACCGACAGATGTACCGGGAAACGCGACTTTAACGATTGAAGGTCGTACAAATCAAGGAATAACAGGTGCAGGCAATACTGATAAGGCAATCAATACCGGAATTAGCCGTATACAAGTTAATATTCCAATTTTAGATGGCTCAGGGTTAGATGTTGGTGGCTTTCCGGGGCTCTGGATGAATACAGGTAGTGACAACAGTATCCTGACGAACAAAGTAGATGGCAACATCGTATTCGCAGCACCTTTTTGTGATATTACAGCGACTCCTCCGAATACAGGGTTGCCACCAGAAGCAAACATTAACCAAGCTGACAATATCGTACAAGTAGGCGGAGAGTTTACAGGAGATATCCGTGCAACTAAGCAAGTAATTCCTGATACTCCTGCTTTACCGCCCGATGAAAGTCTTAACTTTCTCCAATCGGATGAATTATTTGGTGATTCGACACGCTCACCAGCTATCCTTCCGACCGAATTGCCTCGCCCAACAGATATCCAGTACAAAGGTGCATATCACTACCTAATACCTTCATTAATTATGGACGAGACCGATAGTATTAATCTGCGTCCTAATACAAATATTGTGTTTTACGTTCAGGGAGACATTACTTTCTATGGTCAAGTCAATGATGGAGATGTTCCTGTTTCTCAATTTCAAATTTACGGCAATGTCACTGAAAGTCCCGGGCGAATAACGAATGAGGAACCCAGTGGTACGGGTTATAAATATGGTTGTGACCAAAATGTTGATTTAGATGGGGTGCCAACGCCTAATAAGTGCGCGACTAATAAAATTGAGTTTGATGATTCTGCAGATGTTGATGCATTTATTCATGCTCCGCAAGCATGGGGCTGTTTAATCTCAGGTACTGGCGGCACGCCATCGACTGAACCATCTTTAACAGGGGCAATGTGGATTTTCCAATGGGCTGATGCAAATCAAGGAGGTCTTGTCACCCTTGCAAACGCATCATCTGGAACAGATATAACCAACTGTAATGTTGGCGGTCGCACCATTGTTCAATTTGATGATGACTTAGCTGATAACAATGAGGATATACTCGGTGCATTAACTATACCCGCTGATGATCTGCCGATTCTTTCGCCTGTATCGGCGTGGGAAATTCGAGATAGAACTAATAATTAGATGAGTTAGCTGAAAAAAACATCATAGAAGATTTAGTTATCTAAAATAGTTTGCACCTTCATATCCGACTATTTTTCAGAAAATCAGCTGTTAGTTAGTATTGGAAATAAGGATAAATGTAAGAAGTTTCATTTTTATTAATAAGCTGGGTCGTTAAACTAAATGTTGAAAATACTTTCCAAAAATTCTAGTAAACAAGCGTCTAATTCAGATGGCTTCACGCTTATTGAGGTGCTAGCTGCCATTATTATGGCAACAGTTTTTGTTCTTATTACTTCGCAGGCGATCGCCATTTCCGCTTTATATCGTATTCGAGCCCAACGTCAATCAGAAGCATTGCAATGGATTCAAAATGATTTCTCGGATATTAAATTTGCAGCTCTCCAAAACCTAACAGGGGCAAACTGCGATGCTGTAAATGCAGACAATGGTTATGCTGCAGCTTTGGCGAGAGCAGTCACCGATCCCAGTATCACCGTAGATTGGAGCGCTACGGCTGAGACCATTGAGCCACCCGACACCCCCGCTGCGCGACCGAATATAACCTTACTTAACAAGAGTTATTCGGCGGTTAGAACCCTATCTGTATTTCCAGACCCTCCTTTTCATGTAATGACAGTGAGTTACTCAATCACAGATCCAGAAAGCACAACCCTCAAAGCTGACGGAACAGCAAACAATGAAATAGCCAGTTTTTATACAGAGGTAATTCCTGATGCCGCGTTTAGTTGCCAATAGCAGACTTGAAAAAAAACGACATAGCACTTTAGAGGGTTTTACTCTCATTGAAGTTTTAGTTGTTGTATTGTTGATTGCCATTATGTCCGCGATTATCGGACCGGGAATGCTAGGCTTTTTGAGTCGTGCGAGAGTGAATTCTGCCCAAAGTGAGCTGCAAGGATTACTACAGGAAGCTCAACGTTCAGCCATTCGTGAAAGCAGAAGTTGTAAGGTGCGTATTCCTGTTACAGCTTCGACTGCTTCAGGTTCGACCAACGATGTCTTAAGTATTTCTTCGTCTTGTGTCTCAGCTGGTACAAGAGAGTTAGAAAATGTCCAAATTCGACATAATCTTGCTGATATCAGTGCGAACTATGACCCAGCAGATGATGACCCGGAGGATAATCTTTTGTTTGACTTTCGGGGTGGTACAGAGGATTTTTTAGGAAATCCATCTACAGATGTAGAAAACTTAGTCATTGTTCTTTCCGCCGAAGAGAATAACATTTTTCAAAAGTGTATTGTTGTATCCGATGGTCTTGGTCTTATTAGACTTGGTAATTACACACCCAATGACACCAGCACTTTAGATACAAACTGTACTGCGAGCAATTAACATTTGGCAGTTTGTGTTTATTTACTACGATTTATCTTTGTTTGTTTTTTCTGTTTAACTATCATCACCACTACAGCTTACTGTTATGAATTTTTTTCGGCTCTATCTTAAAAATCTGCTGTGTCGCAAACAAGTAAAAGGTTTTACCCTGACAGAACTTTTAGTGGCGATCGCAATTAGTGGCTTGGTGCTGAGTGGTCTTGGTGCAGGGCTAGTAGCCGTGTTGAACAGTAATAAAGACTCTACAGTAAAGACCGATGTCAAAAATCAACTCAATAGGGCGATCGACTACATCAACGATGACATTGCCAGATCTCGTGTCGCCGGAGCATCAACGCCCGTTCGCGACACTTTAATTCTTAACTATTTCACAACAGAAGCCCCGACTGTCTCCAACACAATCGAATACCAACTGACCGCATCTACAGATACAGATCCTTGGTTGGGTCCCAATATTTTAAGACGTCGCGTTAATGGAGGCGATTGGCAAGTACTTGTCGATGGTCTCACAGAAAATAATGTCAGCAGTGAGCTAACTTGTAACGATCCAAATGGACTAATTGGCTCAGGTGGCTTTCAAGCTTGTATCGAGACAGGTACAGCCACTAATGGGACAGCCGTTTATCGTGTTCGGGTTGGTTTGTTCGGTGAACTTTTTGATACCGAAGGTACAGATACAAGTTCAGAAACGTTATCAGTTCTTGTTGATACAATCGCCAGAAGTATTACTCCTACCGTTAGCCCTCCTAACATCAATCTTGTTGATCCCGTAGATCTAACGCCCGAACTATCATGGCCAGCGATTAATGGCGCAGATAATTACCGCATTTATAGTTGCACAACGACAGATGTCACCTGTACTCCGATTCCGGGCACTGATCCCCAAGATGGCTCTGACATTAGCGGAGCACCAACAGGCATGATTACGCATCAAACAGTAACAGCTGCCGCTGATGGAGAAAGAGTCTGTTTTACTGGAGTTTCCATAAGTAGTGGAACTCAGAGTGTTACGGGGAACGTAGCTTGCACCATTTTGAATCCAACAGCTGTGCCTACAGCTATCTCTTCTAGCGACTTGGTTGTCACACCAGATATTGTCCCTGAAGTCTCTTGGTCGCGAGATACTAGTGCGGTAGATTACTATCTATATCGCTGTCCGACACTTGACCCAAGCAGTCCGTGCACCATTACAGTCACAGATCCCACTACAGACCCAAATGTTGTCCTCAGTTTTAGAGCGCCAACGGACACGGCATTTGACGCAAACATTCCTTGGAATGAAACGCAAGATCCGCCTGCGAACCAAGCATTTTGCTATGGCGTTGTGGCTGGTAATGAAGAAGGCTATTCAACGGCGGCTTCGGGAAATATTTCTCCTGTTAAATGCGGTGCCCTTAATGTTGGCGAAACTGTAGACTCTACATGGGATATTCAATTTATTTCTTTTGATACAACTGTAACAAATCCTCAAGGAGTTACATGGACTAATGCTTCCCCCGATGCAATAAAGTACCAAATTAGAAAATGCGAAATTGAGAGTAATTCATCCTGTAACCCAGAGACAGATGGGGATTTAGTCCTTAATGGAAACCCCAGTCCACTTTCATTTAATGAAGGCTTTGAACCTGATCCAGGAAAAAAATTCTGTTATCAAGTTAGGGCGATTGGTGTAGCTGGTAGAGTTAGTCCCTATAGCAGCCCAGAGCAATGTGGCGCTGCCGCACCACCTCTCTGTACATTAGATTTGAATGCTTTAGGTCGTGGCGCAGTAGTAGCGCCCAAATCCACAAGTACACTAGATCAAAGAAATGATTTGATTGAGATTGTGACAAATGCTGGGTTTGCAGTTCCTACGACAGTTAACAATAGCCCAGTTTTTGCTCCCTTCCTAGATCAAGTTTCAGCTGACGGTATAGTTCAAGGGGGGCAAGATAGTGTCGACTTGTCTTGCGATACCGTTATTAAATTCGAAGGATATTGGCCTTAGTTCTGATGAGCTTAGAATCATGAAATTAAATGCAATTAATTAGACGAATAAAAGTCTTTTAGAATATTTACATTAGAGTTTTGAAAACTTTTTTTGAGAAAAAACAATCGTTTCTCGTGAGTTTTATCATATTTAAAACTTTTACTAGCTATGTAGCTAAAGCTAACAAGATTAGTACAAAAAACTGAGGGTTTAAACGTCATTTTTTTTTCAAAAGGTTTCACTTACTCGACTTAAATTCCACAAATTCTCGACTTTATAGTCTTAAATTTATTGGTTTTGGCTAAGTAACTAAGAAGAGAGCGTTAAGACATTTTTGGCAGAGAGCATCAGGTAATCAAGTCTCCCAACTCAATGATGCCCTAACTTAGTTTATTGCTGTTAAGTGCTTGATTTCGTTCCGAAAAAAGACGCAAGAACAAAGCTTTTAGTAAAGATTATTCGGCTCTCCGGGATTGACTATGCAGCGTTGGTAGGAAAATGCCAACAAATGAGACA
>NZ_MRBY01000067.1 GCF_001904615.1 [Limnothrix rosea] IAM M-220 | reverse complement strand
CGGGAGATGTTTCTATGCAAACAATCCTACTAGCTTTTAAAAAATGCAAATTTTCGTTGCTTCCCCGTGTCTCTCCCTCTCCGTGTCTTTACCTCTCCGTGTCTTTCCCTCTCCGCGTCTCTTTTTCTCTAGAGAATTTTGGCTACATTCTTATCCATAACTGACGTTAAGTAACTTAATGGCAAGTTTTACAGATGACCGGTGTTGAGACTCATAACTTCCCGCTTTTGTCGTGGCATTCGGTAAGATTGCGAGGTTTTTTAAGATTGGGTGAAAATTGACAGCTGTTAATCGCCAATAAAAAAGCGCAGCATTTGACCGCCGCGCCCGTTAGCTACATTGCCGTTGAGCTGTTGTATGTGAATTAAGATTGGCTCAATAAACGGATAATCAAGTCTTCTTCCTCAACAGTATTGGGGTCATCAGCCGGGAATAAAGCTTTTAGGAGAGACTGCCAATCCTCTGGATAGTCACTGCGATATTCGGCAAGAAAATCAACGGTGTCGCCCCAAACGCCGTAAAATGCTGAGAGTTGAGCCAACTCAAGAACCATTTGGCCTCGCTGGGCTTCTAATGACTGAATTTCTGTTTGGTTAATCCCCGGATTTTGCTGGGCTTTGGCGAGGGATTGATTGACCTTGGCATAGTCATTGCGGAGGGCATTAAAGTGGGTCAAAAGGCGATCGCTCACCATTTTCACTGTTGCAGTATCTCTGCTACCTCCCAAAGCTGCCGCCAACTCCTGAGCCTCAGCAGTAGATAGAGAGAAATCAGAGTTGTCAGCCACAAGAGCTGCTGCCAAGGAGTCAAGTAGAGCAGGATCGTTAGGGAGCATCATTTGAGCAATATTTTGCCGCTCAACGGACCCAAATAGATAAATATCGGCACTACGATCAACTTCATCACAGGCAAGGGTCAAATCCCACCAGTATGCTTGGCCTACCTTGAGGGTATTATCTGGCAACTCAACTTGCATTAAGCCAGACTTTTGACTGATGTCATTGATGACTTGATAATGCACGAGGGCATCTGCATCGTTATTTTGGGCAAAGACGCTGAATTCTGCTCTCACTGCGTCATTTTCTGGCATATACCACCAAAAATCTAGATCGGTAGATACCGTCCTTGCCGTGACTTCCCCCTGGGCATTTACAGGTAAAACAGGACGAAATAGCACTTTTGTTTCCCGGTTAATGCAGCCACCACGTTTACCACCACCAGCGGTACTACCCGGTTGTCCGCGATCTGTGTCTGGTAGGTTAAGACTGAGTTCCGTTGCTGCGGTTGGACTCATCGCTTCGGTCTGGTGAGGAATAGCGGCGATCGCAGGGTTGAGACCGACCCCTAGTCCCGCAAAAATCAAGAAAGATTGCCACGAAAAATTGAGCTTATTCATAGTTCCTTATAAGTATCCGTCTGACGGACAAAACCCTAAAAAAATTAATCACAATAAAGTTGATGGAGCGCAAACTGAGTGAATACTGAGAGGCGCGAAACCCTATATCGAGACTAGCTTTCCGAAGATAAAGCAGCTTCGCAAAGATCAGACTCTGGCAAGGCATGGTACGAAACCACGAAAGGTAAATTTGCACCTTGTAATCCCCGGGAAATTCGTTCCGGTGTCTCAGGGAAAATGACGAATAGAGGGTGGATTTGTTCCGCCGTTTCACTGAACATATGGCTATCTTCTTCTGGCATTAACCATTGGTAATCTTGGTCAAGACACACTTGGGTATGACGCCAGCGCAGTAAGAGTTCGGAAAAGTCCTCCTCTGGCCGATGAATAAACACCATGATTTCGACATCCAGTTTGATTTTCCATTCTGGGTCACACATTAGGATTGCGAGGTCGCAAGGTAAAATCTGGGTTTTTGTAATTTTTTTTGATGTATGGGCCTGGGTCAGGGACTGTAAATCTTCTGTTTTTAATCTGGCAACGGGCAATGGGATAGTAACAAGGCTGCTCTCTGGTCGGCGCATACTCGGAATGAGCGACATATATGGGCGATGTTGCTTCAACAGGGCGATCGCCGCCGAGCGTTCAGAATATTGAGCCAGTAAAGCCTCGTATTGTGACTGTTTAACTGCCATAAAAAAACAAAATTAAAACTAACGACTCGAGGTATGGAACCAAAGGTTTGTCTTTTCTAGCCTAACGTTTCAAAAACCTTAAACATTGGCAAATACATCGATAGCAAAATCACACCAACCATCCCCGCAATCACAACCATCATGACAGGTTCAAGAATACTTGTTAGAGCCTTAACCGTTTGCTCCACCTCATCTTCATAAAAATCAGCAACTTTCATCATCATGCTGTCAAGTTCCCCCGTCTCTTCGCCGATCGTCATCATTTGAATCGACAAAATAGGAAAAACCTTATCCTTGTCCAGAGCGACACTCAGCATTCCACCTTCTTGAATCTCTGCCTTGGCCTTATTAATAGAATTAGCAATGACGACATTGCCAGCAGTCGCGCCAACAATATCAAACGAACTTAAAATAGGGACACCAGAACGCGTCAAAGTACCAAAAATACGACAGAAACGCGCAACAGCATTTTTTTGTAGCAAATCGCCAATGAGGGGTAGCTTTAATAGCATGGCATCGATTTGCCAATGACCTGCCGGGGTTTTGTAATACTGACGGATGGCAAAGAAAAGAATATTGGCACCAATAAACATCAGGATGACATTGCCGAAGGGCATTGGAATTAAGCCCTCACCCGTTCTGAGAAACTGACTAATCGCCATCATCACGAGGGTTAATCCAGGAAGCTCAGTACCGATACTAGCGAAAATATCTGCAAAAACAGGAATGAGAAAGACCGTCATCCCAAAGAAGACTGCTATGGCTAAAAAGGCCACTGCCAAGGGATAGGTCATTGCTGACTTAATTTGGTTTTCCAGTTTCGCCATGTCTTCTAAAACTTTGGCGAGGCGATTAAGTACTTCATCGAGAACACCACCAATTTCTCCGGCTTCTACCATGCTCACATAGAGGGTGTCGAAGCATTCTTCATGGGGACGCATGGCATCGGAGAGGCTGATCCCCTGCTGCACTTCGAGCTTAATTTGCCCCAATGCTTTACGCATTTTGTAGTTACTGTGGTTTTCCCCCAAAATGCTGAGGCAACGGACGATCGCCACCCCTGCATTAATCATCACTGCAAACTGCCGCGAAAAAACAGCTTTGTCTTTGACTGTCACCTTAGAGAGTGCTTCTTCTAGAAAAGATAGATCAATCTCCCCCGGTTTCGTGACTTTGCCCACGTCTGCATACTGGGCTTCCAGCATGGTGCGGGCTTGCTCGGCAGAGTTTGCTTCTATTTTTTGTTTGACTTTCTGACCGTTACGGTCGACAACCTGAGCAGTATATACAGCCATTTTTCTAAATATACGGTGATGATCTGTGGGTAAGGTATTCGCTAGTGTGATGAATTAAATTTCAACTTACAATTTCAACTTAAATTTCAATGGAATATGTCTTCGTAAGGAGATGAATTTTGTTTTCCCAAATGTTAGACAGTTAAAAAAGAACTTAACGTCGTTTCATTTTTGCACCGCTGCCACCTAATGCGCCACCAACTAATCGTTGTAACTCGTCTGGTTTACCGCTCTTAGCCAACCCTTCTTCGAAAGTAATCGTGCCAGCTGACACGAGTCCGGCGAGGGCTTGTTCCATGGTCTGCATGCCCAGTTTCATTCCTGTTTGGATGGCGGAGTAAACTTGGGCTGATTTTCCTTCTCGGATAAGGTTGGCGATCGCCGGCGTTACGACCATAATTTCCTGTGCCATCGCTCGACCAAACTCACCGGGTTTTGGATTAGCCTTCTGGACGAGACATTGACTAAATACCGCTAATAAAGAATTCGAGAGCATAGCGCGAATTTGCGGCTGTTGAATCGGTGGAAAAACATCGAGCATCCGGTCAATAGTACTTGCCGCCGAGTTTGTATGGAGCGTCCCGAAAACGAGGTGTCCCGTTTCAGCCGCGGAAATGGCTAGCGAAATCGTTTCAAGATCACGCATTTCACCCACCAGAATAATATCGGGATCTTCCCGCAAAGCGGCCTTTAGGGCATTGGCAAAACTCTTAGTATCTTCCCCTTTTTGCCGTTGGTGAAAAAGACTTTTGTTGTTCGGAAAAACATATTCAATGGGATCTTCGACCGTCAAGATGTGTTCTGCACGGGTACGGTTAATCAGATCCAGCATTGCCGCCATCGTCGTTGTTTTACCAGAACCCGTTTGTCCAGTAACCAACACCAAACCACGGGGGCGTTCTGCCATCTCTCGAACAATGTCAGGGAGACCAAGCATATCAAAATTCGGGATTTTTGAAGATAAGGCTCTGAGGCAGGCAGCATAGCAACCTCGTTCACGGTAAACATTGACGCGAAATCTCGCCAGCCCCTTAACACCGTAGGAACAATCTAATTCCCAATTTTTTTCTAGATCCTTACGCTGTGTCCCGTTCAACATACTGAAAATAAGCTTTTGAGCCTCTTGGGGCGACAGCGGTTCATCGTCGATAGGGGCAAGTTTACCGCTGACTCGAAAATAAACAGGAGCGCCAGCTTGAATATGCATATCGGAACCACCCATTTCAACCAGCTGTTCCATCAAATCTTCAATCATCAAATCCATGAATTTAGTACTCCTCTAAATGCAACTTACTTAGTATTGTGAAAAGTTGAAATTTTTTCGAAAAGACTTCGTTTCAATTGTGCCCAGTCGATACTGGCAACCCCACAGAATTTTCTGTAGAGGCGTTTAGCCCATTAGAAACGTGCCGTCATACAGTAAGGACAATCTACCCATTCGGGTTTTAGCTCAGCTGAGCAGTTACTGCAAGTCAAACCTGTTTTACGCTTTGCCTTTAGCTCTGCTTCTAGCCCAGAATCAGTAAAGGTTACCCGCTCTACCTCCTCGAAAGTGGTGTAGCCTTCTTTTACCAGCTCGAGGCTATACGCGAGAATACTCAGCATGCCTTCCTGTACTGCAACTTCCTTAATCAAATCTGTCGTTGCGCCGCTGTTGATCAAGGCTTCAATTTCTTCGCTGTTGTGCATAAATTCGTATACATCAACCCGGCCTTTATAGCCGCCGCCACTACACTTCGGGCATAGGGTGCCGTTGGCACGGGCTTCTTGAATTTGATCATTGCTGAGGGTATTGGCTTTATAAATTGTGATTTCGCTGTCTTGGGATGCTGATAATCCAAAACGACCCAATTCGTCGGCTGAGGGTTGGTAAGGAATACGACATTCGCTACAAACTCGTCGCATCAGACGCTGTGCTAATACTCCTAAAAGGGAGCCGGAGATCATAAATGGTTCGACCCCCATCTCGTCTAGTCTGGCGATCGCCCCCGGTGCGTCATTCGTATGTAACGTTGTTAAAACAAGGTGACCCGTTAATGCAGCTTCAATGGCCGTTTTTGCCGTCTCCTTATCACGCGTCTCACCCACCAGAATCACATCAGGATCTTGACGCATAAAAGCCCGTAAAATCGAGGCAAAATCCATGCCTTTTTCACGGATAACCTGCACTTGGGTAATCCCCGGCAATGAATATTCAATGGGGTCTTCCGCCGTACTAATATTAACCCCCGGATTATTCCGCTCCGCAAGGATCGAATACAGCGTCGTTGATTTACCCGAACCTGTCGGGCCAGTCACCAAAATCAAACCAAATGGCCGTTGAGCCATTTCGCGCACCTGCGCCAAAATATCTGGGTTCGTAATCAAAATATCTAAGCCCAGTTGAGTCGATGAATTATCCAAGATTCGTAAAACGATCTTTTCACCGAAGCGACTCGGAAGACTATTGACACGGAAATCGACTTTTCTACCTTTAAACACCCGACGAATTCTGCCATCTTGGGGCATCCGACGCTCTGCAATATCCAGCTCTGCCATGATTTTAAAACGGGCAGAAACAGCCGGAATAATCTTTTTCGGTAGGGGGTCAAAGGCATATTGCAATACACCGTCTTTCCGAAAGCGAACACGTAAATCCTTTTCTTGGGGCTCGATATGAATATCGGATACCCCTTCTTGCAAGGCTTTTAAAAGAATTTTATTGACAAGTTTAATTACCGGCGCAGAACTAGCTTGATTTTCATTCATCAAGTCAGCACTTTCATCGGCTGCCTCGTTCAAATCATCCTCATCATCACCAAGGTCTAGATCATCTAGTTCAACGGCCTTGCGCATCTCATCGGCTTCAGCGGCTTGTTCCGCTTGTTCTTTTTCGTCAGCTTGTTGCTGCACTTGTACTTCTAAATATTCATCAAGAATACGCCGATAATCTTCGTCAGTGATGACGATACGCTGCATTTTGATGTTTTGCAGTCGAAACAAACGGTTAATGTCGTCTTGGGCCGCTAGATTATCGGGATCAACCATCGCGACAACCACTTCTTGCTCTCCCTCGCCCTCCCCTTCGACGCGACGCAGGGGCAAAATTTTATGGCGACGACATAGCTCAATGGGAATCAGAGTATTAATTAATTCTCCCATCTGGCTGCTGTCGATATCCTGAATTTCAGGATCGATAGAATCAACGCCGTAAAGAATCTTTAATTCAAAGAGATGGTGCTTTTTATATTGTCGAACTAGCTCTGGTGATAGGGCTTTGCCAGTTAGTTCTTCGATTACAGAGGTAAGGGGGCGACCACTCCGGCGTGTCTCGACTAAAGCCTTTTCCATCTGCTGGTGGTCAACAACCCCTGATTGAATAAGTTTGTTGCCAAAGGGGGAAAAATCGTTACGAACGGCTAAAGCTCGTTTCCGTTTTGGGAGAGGCGATTGAGTCATAAATTGTTACCGGGCAGCACAGCAAGCGTCTGGATCTGTAGAGTTGTATTTAAGGCAACTCGTCTGAACCTAATTGTTCCCTAAAATACCCTTGAACGGCTAAGTTTAGGTCAATTTTGATACAGATTTAGCAATGAGTGTTTTGGGGTTCTGAAATATCAGGTGAACTAAAGCTAAGATCTTTATCACCCCAATATAACTGTTGCTTGAATTTTTGCTTTCTTTCTCAATCTTGGGATCGAGATTTTTTAGGGACAATGTTACATTTGGTAATGTTGAGATCTAATCTCTACATCTTGATTATTCTTTTTTGCGGCGATCGCCGTTAGGATACAAAACAAGTATGGGAATGCTTGTAATTCCAAAGACCATAATTTTCCTTACCGAATCAATTTATCTAGACGACCATGGCAGAAGACGCACAAAATTTAGAGACATCAACAGAAGACCTAGATCAAAAATCCGAAGCCGTATCTGAGGAGACTCTGGATCAACCCGACAGTGCTGCGAACACGAAACAAGAGCCACTGGCAGAAACCGAAGTGGACAACAGTCCAGAGATTGAATTTGACGAAAGCGAAGATGATACGCCCTTAGACAGTTCAGAGCTTGAGGCGGTCATTGCTGCACTTCAGCAAGAAATTACAACCCTACGTCAGCAGCTCACGACCCAGACCCAACAAGCTGACAATTTCAAAACACAATACATGCGCATTGCTGCCGACTTTGAGAATTTTCGTAAGCGCACAAGCAAAGAAAAAGAAGAAATGGAATTGCGGATTAAGTGCAATACCGTTAACGAAATGCTAGGTGCCGTAGATAACTTTGAGCGAGCAAGATTGCAGATTAAACCAGCTAACGATGGCGAGATGGCCATCCATAAAAGCTATCAAGGCGTATACAAGCAACTTGTGGAAGGCCTAAAGAAGATCGGCGTTTCCGCCATGCGGCCCGAAGGAGAAGAATTTGATCCCAATCTCCATGAAGCCGTTTTCCAAGAACCAACAAGTGAATATCCAGAAGGAACAGTGATTGAACAAATTGTGCGCGGCTATCTCCTTGGCGACAAGGTCTTACGCCACGCTATGGTCAAAGTAGCTGCAGCCCCAGAAGAAGAGCCATCTAGTGAAAGTTCAGAGACTGAAAGTTAAACCCTTCGTCCAGTAAGCTACTCACAACCGACCCTGATATCACTTTCTAACAACAAGCTTTCTATCACTAAACCATGGGTAAAGTAATTGGCATTGACTTAGGCACAACAAACAGTTGCGTTTCCGTTCTTGAAGCAGGGAAACCAATGGTTGTCACAAATGCCGAAGGCGGTAGAACGACACCAAGTATTGTAGGCTTCGGAAAAGGAAATGAAAGGTTAGTCGGTCAACTCGCGAAGCGCCAGAGCGTCACTAACGCCGAAAATACCGTTTACAGCATTAAGCGCTTTATTGGCCGTCGCTGGGATGACACGGAACGAGAACGATCGCGTGTTCCTTACAATTGCGTGAAAGGCAGAGACGATACCGTTGATGTTTCAATTCGCCGTCGCCGCTTTACTCCCCAAGAAATTTCAGCAATGGTTTTGCAAAAGCTAAAAGCTGATGCTGAAGCCTTTCTCGGTGAAACCGTTTCCCAGGCGGTGATTACAGTTCCTGCCTACTTTACCGATGCCCAACGCCAAGCGACAAAGGACGCTGGGACTATTGCCGGTCTAGACGTTTTAAGAATTATCAACGAGCCGACCGCTGCAGCCCTTGCCTACGGACTTGACAAGCAAGATCAAGAGCAATTCATCCTAGTCTTTGACCTCGGTGGCGGTACATTTGATGTTTCTGTATTGCAGCTTGGTGATGGGGTCTTTGAGGTTAAGGCGACTTCCGGCAACAATCATCTAGGCGGTGATGATTTTGATAACGTCATTGTGCAGTGGATGGCAAAGACTTTTCATAAAAATGAAGGCATTGACCTAAGCACAGACAAGATGGCTTTGCAACGTTTGCGAGAAGCCGCAGAAAAGGCCAAAATTGAATTATCCGGTACTCTGACCACCTCAATTAACCTGCCCTTTATCACTGCTGATGAAACTGGTCCTAAGCATCTAGAAGTAGATCTTTCCCGTGCGCAATTTGAAGAATTGGCAAAAAATTATATTGAAGGGACTTTAAAGCCCGTTCAACAGGCACTAAAAGATTCTGAGTTAACCGCAGAGCAAATTGACCGCATCATTTTAGTAGGTGGCTCGACGAGGATTCCTGCTGTACAGCAAGCTATCCAAGCTTTCTTTAAGGGTAAGCAGGCTGATCGATCCATCAATCCAGACGAAGCTGTTGCCCTAGGCGCGGCAATTCAAGCTGGTGTATTAGGGGGAGAGGTTGAGGATGTTTTGTTGCTGGATGTCACTCCTATTTCCTTAGGGATTGAAACCCTTGGTGAGGTCTTTACTAAAGTTATTGATCGCAATACGACGGTTCCTACCAGTAAATCCCAGACTTTTTCAACGGCAACCGATGGCCAAACATCTGTGGAAATCCATGTTTTACAAGGTGAACGTGCCTTAGCTAAAGATAATAAAAGTCTAGGTAAATTTCTATTAACAGGAATTCCGCCAGCACCGCGTGGTTTGCCACAGATTGAAGTGAGTTTTGAAATTGATGTAAATGGTATTTTGCAGGTGTCTGCTCAAGATAAAGGGACAGGCAAAGCACAGAGTATCAAGATCACGAATACTGGTGGTTTGAGCGCTGCTGAAGTTGACAAAATGCGCGCAGAGGCAGCTCAGTTTGAGGAACAGGATCGTCGTCGATTACAAATTGTTGAATTGCAGAATCAAGCTGATAGCTTGTTCTATAGCTTTGAAACGACTCTACGGGAGAATAGCTCGCTATTTACACCTGAGAAGGAAGCGGAGCTGACTAAGAAACGTCGGGCTTTGGAAAAGGCTTTTGGGGATCCATCTTTAACAACGGAAGCTGTACAGTCGCTCCTTGATGATTTTAGGGATTCTCTCTTGGCGATCGGCTCTCAAATATATGATGGAAGTCAGGGTTCCCAAGCAACTGGTGTTCCTAGTGAACCTAATATCACTTTTGACTCTGAGCATGAAACTATGGTGATTGCCTCTGGCTCTGATGGTGTTGTCGAAAATGGCGAAGGTAATATTACGGGTGACTATGAAGAAATTGACTAGCGGCTAAGGTCATCATTGATGAATTTGTAAAACCTGATCAATCTAGGTTTCTGCTTTTCCCTCTTCAAGTTAAGATTAGTAAACGCTTTTTTCTTGCTCATTCATTCAGAATTAAATTTATGGCTGGTGATTATTACGAAATCCTTGGTGTATCCCGTGATTGCGGAAAGGATGAGCTGAAGCGGGCTTATCGTCGTTTGGCTCGTCAGTATCACCCTGATGTCAATAAGGAGCCTGGGGCTGAAGACAAGTTTAAAGAAATTAATCGAGCTTATGAGGTGCTTTCTGAGCCTGAGGCTCGGGCTCGGTATGACCGCTTTGGTGAAGCTGGGGTGTCCGGCGCTGGTGGCGGAGGGGCTGAGTATAGTGACATGGGTGGCTTCGCTGATATTTTCGAAACGATCTTCAGTGGTTTCGGCGGTATGGGAGGGCCTGGTGGCGCAACTGGAACTCGCCGTCGTAGTGGGCCGACTCGTGGTGATGATCTACGTCTTGATTTAAAGCTTGATTTTAAGGAAGCGATTTTTGGTGGAGAGAAGGAAATTCGTATTCCTCATCTTGAAACCTGTAAAACTTGTAGTGGTTCTGGTGCTAAGGCTGGGACTTCATCTGATACTTGTGGCACTTGTAGTGGGTCTGGTCAGGTACGTCGTGCAACGCGTACGCCTTTTGGTAGTTTTGCTCAGGTGTCTGTTTGTCCAACTTGTAATGGTGATGGTCAGGTCATTGCTGAGAAGTGTGAATCTTGTGGTGGTGTTGGACGAAAGCAGGAAACGAAGAAATTAAAAATCACAATTCCACCTGGGGTTGATACGGGCACTCGTTTGCGGGTATCTCGCGAAGGGGATGCTGGTCTAAAGGGTGGCCCTCCGGGGGATTTATATGTTTATTTGGCTGTTAATTCGGATAAGAAATTCCGGCGTGATGGCATTAATATTCAGTCTGATGTTGAGATTAGCTATTTGCAGGCGATTCTTGGCGATATGGTTACGGTTGAAACGGTGGATGGGACGGAGGAGCTTAATATTCCTGCGGGTCTCCAGCCTAATAAAGTCTTGATCTTAGAAGGTAAGGGTGTACCAAAGCTTGGTAATCCAGTGAGTCGGGGTGATCATTTGATTACGGTGAAGGTTGTGATCCCGACTAAGCTGGGTCGTGAAGAAAAGGAGTTGTTGCAACAACTGGCACGGATTAAAGGGTCTAGTACTGGTAAGGGTGGCTTTGAGGGAATTTTCGGCGGTATGTTTAACAAATAATCATGAAGATGCCTGAACCATTGATTGCTGATGCTCGACTTGATTTGCGGGGCACTCCTTGTCCGATTAATTTTGTGCGGACTAAGTTGCAGCTGAAAAGGATGATTCCTAATTCTCTTTTGGAGGTGTGGTTAGATGCTGGTGAACCGATGGAGCAGGTTCCGGATAGTTTGACGATGGAGGGATATGTTGTGGAGCAGGCGATCGCCCAAGGGGACGGGGATTATTATGCTCTCTGGGTGCGTTGTCCGGCTGGAGAGTAGTTTGTGGCTCAAGCTGATGTTGGATCGGTGACGGGGATTGTAACGGCTGTTCAGGCGAATTTTTATCATGTGCAACCGAGGGATGGTTCGGCTGATCTGCTGTGTACGCGACGGACGCGCTTAAAGAAGGTTGGGCAGCGGGTGATGGTCGGGGATCGGGTGGTCGTTGAGGAAATCGATCTTCAGGATAGACGAGGGGCGATCGCCAAAGTTTTACCGCGAAAAACAGAATTAGATCGTCCGCCTGTGGCGAATGCTGACCAGCTATTGTTGGTTTTTGCTTTGGCAGAGCCGCTTCTTGATCCGTGGCAACTGAGTCGTTTTTTAGTGAAGGCAGAGTCAACAGGATTGTCGTTGCTTTTGGCTTTGAATAAGCAAGATTTGTTGACGATGGAAGAATGTGAGACTTGGCGAGAGCGCTTAAGTCAATGGGGCTATGACACGGTTTTCCTTAGTGTCGAGCAGCAAATGGGTCTGGAATTGCTCAAGGAAAAATTAGCTGGAAAAATTTCTGTGGTGGCAGGCCCTTCTGGGGTGGGCAAATCGAGTTTGATTAATTGTTTGATTCCGGAGGCGACTTTGCGAGTCGGTCGTGTTTCTGGGAAGTTGCAGCGGGGTAGGCATACAACCCGCCATGTGGAATTATTTGAGTTGCCTAATGGTGGTTTGTTGGCGGATAGTCCGGGGTTTAATCAACCGGATTGGCAAATTTTGCCGCAGGATCTGGAAAATTATTTTCCTGAGATTCGTGTGCAACTGGCGCAACAGAATTGTCAGTTTAAGGATTGTCTTCATTTGCAGGAACCGAATTGTGCGGTGTCTGATGGTTGGGAGCGTTATGAGATTTATCAGAAATTTTTGGAGGAGGCGATCGCCTATAAAGAGACCATACAGCAACAAAAAGATGATGAATCGCAGTTAAAAGTCAAAATGACCGCTGATGGCGAACAGCATGAACCGAAGCTGGCGACAAAAAAATATCGTCGCTCTTCCCGCCGTGAACGCCACCAAAATTTAAAGGATTTGTACGAAAAGCAATCTGTGGAAGATTTATTTCGTGACGAATAGGGGGCGCGACTCTCCTAAAATAGGGGATGGAAAACCGGGTCAAAAAATTATGACGGCATCTTGGCAGCGCTGGATATTTTTACAATTTCCTTTTGAGGTTTGGCTTCGCAATAGTTATGTTTACGGTGGTTTTGGCTTGCTGGCACCGTGGCGTGGTGGGAGCTGGATGCTGCAATGGGCGGAACCACTGGGGGCTTTGATTATCTGTGGGTTGTTGCTCTTGGCACCGTTTGTTTCTACGGGGGTGATTGGTTTTTTACTTCTTGCGGGAGCTGCCTATTGGGCTTTACTGAGTATTTCTGATCCGCCTGCTAATTATTTAACCTCAATTCATATTCTGGTATTTCTCTACGCTAGTGTGGCGGCGATCGCCGCAGTTTTGTCTCCGGTGAAAGCGGCCGCAATATCGGGCTTGATCAAGCTCTGTTTGTACCTCCTCTTTTTTGCCCTCAGCGCCAGAGTGCTGCGATCGCCCAAGATTTTAGCGGGTGTGATTTGGGTTTATTTAATGTTGTCCCTTGTGGTCAGTGGCTACGGTATTCGCCAAGAATTTTTTGGTGTTGAACAGTTGGCGACGTGGAATGATCCCCTATCGGAGCTGGCCAATGATACGCGAGTCTATAGTTACCTCGGTAATCCAAACCTGCTGGCTAGTTATTTAATTCCGGCGATCGCCTTTAGCGCTGTGGCGTTTTTAATTTGGAAAACATGGCCTCAGAAAATCCTAGCTGCGGTCGCCTTCGTTTGTAATACAGCCTGTGTCTTTCTCACCGATAGTCGTGGGGGGTGGCTCGCCTTACTTGCCGCGGGTGTTGTGGGAGCCTTGATGTTGTATGTCTGGTATGGCGATCGCCTCAGTCCTTTCTGGCGACGGTGGTTGTTGCCCCTGTGCTTTGCCTTCAGTTTTGGATTACTGGCCGTTGCCGTTGTGGCGGTGGATTCCATTCGGATTCGCTTATTTAGTATTTTTTCGTGGCGTGGCGATAGTAGTAATAATTTTCGGATTAATGTCTGGTACGCAGTGTTTCGCATGATCGGCGATCGCCCATTCTTGGGCATTGGCCCCGGTAACGATGCCTTTAACCTCATGTACCCGCGTTATATGGAAAGTCGTTTTTCTGCCCTGAGTGCCTATTCCGTTATCCTAGAAACCGCCGTTGAAATTGGCTTCATTGGCCTCAGCATTTTCTGCTGGTTAATCATTAATATTTTTGGACAAGGTTTACAAATCGTAAAGCACCTCCGCGATCACCATAAACAAGAAGGCCTATGGCTGGTGGGGGCGATCGCCGGGATGGCCGGCCTCATGACCCAAGGACTTTTTGACACTGTTTGGTATCGACCTCAAGTCAATACTTTGTGGTGGTTAATGGTCGGTATGATTGCAGCCTATTACCCCCAGATAAAGCAATTCAAACAGAACGGTTAGTATCACCTTTACACCGTTTGCTATACTGACTTTCTTATCTTTGCTTGTAGGATGAATAGTCCTTTACTCTCTACAATTAAAAATAGGTTTAGTTTTAGTGAACAATAATTTGTAGCTAATTCAACACCATAAATCGTTGAATTCTTTTTTTTAATAAGAGAACCTAGCTGCTAAATCGTTACACAACACAATGATTTTAATTGGCGATAATCCACAATTAGCTCGTGATTTCTATAGAAAAATCACCCTTAGTTTTACAAAAGTTTACTTCGAAACAACTGCCGCTAGCCTATTTAAACAGGCGATCGCCCTTAAACCGCGATTTATAATTTTAAATTTCGAGCTATTGGGAGAAAGTATTTATCGCCTCTGTCGCAACCTCAAAGATCAAGATATCTTAGCGAATACACCGTTGATTTTAACCAATCTACCGAATGAAATAGATGCAAAATCCCGCGGTTTAAAAGCTGGAGCCGATGATGTGGTGACTCAGCCTTTCGATCATGTTGAACTATTGCAGCGCGTGAAACAACAACTACGCTATCAAGAATTACAGCGATTACAGCAACAGCAAGACGAATCGCTCCACAAAACTATTAAACGCCAAAGGGTATTGAGCGCCGTCATTGAACGGATTCGCCATAGTCTTGATTTGGACAAAATCTTTTGGAGAACCGTAGAAGAACTCCATTTTTCCCTAAAGTGTGACCGCGCTGTTATTTATCGTTTTAATCCTGATTGGAGTGGTGACTTTGTCGCTGAAGCACTTTCTCCCCAATGGCGATCCGTGATCAATAACCCCAGCGAAGCAGTAGAGAAAATAAAAGCGAATTCGGCAAGCGAAGCTGACTCTGACCAATGCATTATAAAATTACTCGATGGCAAGCAAAATAACAAAATAAAAGATACCTATCTCCAAGAAAATCAAGGGGGAATATATCAAAACAAAGACGCAACTTATCGCGCAGTTAATGATATTAACTCGGCCGGATTTTCCCGTTGCTATATTGAGCTTCTTGAGACATTTCAAGCTAAGGCCTATGTTGTTGTACCGATCTTTTTAGGCGATCACCTATGGGGTTTACTCGGCATTTACCAGAACGATGCCCCGCGCCAATGGCAACCACAGGAAAGGGATATGTTGCTACAAATTGCGAGCCAACTCGGCATTGCCCTCCAGCAAGCTGAAATGTTGAGAGAGTTGCGAGTCGCCAAGGAAAAAGCTGAAGCGGCCAATAAAGCAAAAAGTTTATTTCTTGCCAACATAAGCCATGAGCTGAGAACCCCCTTAAGTTCGATCCTTGGTTTTGCAGAACTACTCGGTAATGATCCCAGTTTAGAACCAGATCAACTAGATTCTGTAAACTGCATTTATCAAAGTGGGAAACACCTGCTTGATTTGATTAATGATGTCCTTTCAATGTCACAAATTGAAGCGGGTAAAGTCACTTTAAATCCAGAAACTTTTGAATTGATGCATTGTTTAATGTCCATCAAAAATATTCTACAAATTGCTGCTAACCGCAAGGAAATAAACCTTGTCTTTCAGTTAGATGAAAATCTGCCAGAATTTGTCTATTTCGATCAAGCTAAACTGCGGCAAATTTTAATTAATCTTCTTAGTAATGCCATCAAGTTTACGGATATTGGTGAAGTCGCACTACAGGTGACCTGCCGTGTGATTTCGGAGTCGATGTCGATGCTACGGTTTGAGGTCATTGATACGGGGTTAGGTATTCCTGCCGCTGAACAAAAAGTTCTATTCCAAGCTTTTCAGCAAACAACTTCTGGTCGACAGTCGAAACAGGGGACGGGTTTGGGTTTGGCGATTAGTCAGAGTTTTGTGCAGAAAATGGGAGGCGAAATCAAGGTTGAAAGTGAGGTTGGTCATGGGTCTCGTTTCTGGTTCGAGTTACCAATAAATCACCGGGATATTTTTGCTGCACCGAAGGATGAGCTGCTGGATATTTCTCCTTTTGGGATTGTACCGACTGATACGGATGGGCAAAATATGCCGAAGGTTTTGATTGTAGAAGAGCATTTAGCGCAGCGGGAACTTTTGCAGGTGCAGCTCATGGGTCTGGATCTTCAAACGGAGGTGACTGCGGATAGTCGCGCGGGTCTTCAGTGTTGGCGTAGCTGGCAACCGGATCTTGTGTTATTAAATTTGCGGATGCCTTCGGTGGATGGGCAAAGTATGATTCAAGAAATAAATCAGGCGATCGCCGCTAATCCCGAGTACAAAAAACCGAAGATTATTGTGCTGACGGCGGATGTTTTTTATGACCAAGACCTTGGCGAGCCATCCGTAGCATGTGATGACATCATTTACAAACCTGTGCCATCAGATAGGTTATTGAACACTATTCAAAGCCACATTAAGACAGGCAAAGGAGAGTCTAATAAATAGTAGAAGAATAGACTAACTTTCTATTACTTAACGTCAGTTATGGATAAGAATGTAGCCAAAATTCTCTAGAGAAAAAGAGACGCGGAGAGGGAAAGACACGGAGAGGTAAAGACACGGAGAGGGAGAGACACGGGGAAGCAACGAAAATTTGCATTTTTTGAAAGCTAGTAGGATTGTTTGCATAGAAACATCTCCCG
>NZ_MRBY01000066.1 GCF_001904615.1 [Limnothrix rosea] IAM M-220 | reverse complement strand
TTCCTCTTTTCCTTGTCCTCTATTCGACCCTGTTCAACTTTTGTCCTGTACTTAGATTTACGCTATATTTCACCTCCAAGCTAATCTTAATCGCCGATTCGTTATTCTTGATGTCGCTTCCTTAATCAGAAAGTGAGCAATAAAAAGTTTTTAATAAAGAGACTTGATCTCAAAAGGTAAATTGTAATTGGCCGGCATTGGTGTGTGGGCATTTGGTAAGGCGATCGCCCTCAATAATAATAAAAAAACTTCGGTATAGAAATGAGTTTAGTGAATTGAATTTACTCAAATTTGCCGCAAAAATTCATATTTTTAATATTGAAACCGTAAATGTGTATTATTTCGTTATTCGATAGAACATGAATAATCGGAAGCTCATCGTCGCTTGAATTTCATGTATGCTGGATTTGATAAAATTTATCCTATCGAAAAAAGCTTTGTCGCTTCAATATACAGATAAATATATAGATAGTCCAAGGGCAGGGCTTGAATGCCGCTACTCTTAAGATAAAGGGTCGAAGGAAAATATTGAAAAATTCTTAGTGCCAAGAAAATATTTTTGTAAAATCAATTACATTTTAATATTTTGATGTAGCGTAAATTGCATTTTAACTAGCTATTTCCCTAAAAAAGCGTAGTTACTACAAGGTAAATATATATATTTATTCCCATTATGTTTTACAAAAATTGAATAAGGCAAAACTACCATCTGGGTGGTAGGTTTTTAGGGTTTGACAGGGCAAAAGGCGTAAATAATACTTTTTTATAATTTTAATGAAATTTCTGCATTGTTAAAGCAACTTTTTCTACTCATACTCTTTTAAACACAAATTTTAGGTTTAATGAATCTTGTAGACTTCGAAAAACTAGATAAACTTTGCGGAGGAGATGATAAGTTTTGCCAAGAAGTATTTACTACTTTTGTAAAAGTAATACCGACATATTTTAACTGTCTACAAATGAGTTTGCTAGAGGAAAATTCAGAGGATGTGCTGGTTATTTCTTGTCAATTGAGGGCTAGTGCTAAACGCTGTTGTGTAGATGAGGTTGTCAAGCAATGTCTAATTTTAGAAAAACAAATCGAGGCGAATGATCTGAAAGGGGCAAGGGAGACCCTAGAAAGGATTCGGGAAGTGCTGCGTCGTATCCAAGATGAATATCCACCTAATGTTTCTTTCCTACTGTCGTGATTTTGGGTAGGGATTTAGTTTCTGTTTTTTCATTTTAAGGTTAGCAGTGTAGTCTGAATTTCTGGTTGGAGAAAGTATTAATTATATTGATTTTTTTTGTCGCTAATGGCTGAGGTTGTAGATTTTTTTGGGTTGCTAGTTTTGTTGCCAGTAATGTTTAGTTTATTTTTTGATAATTAAATCAACTAGGTTATTTACGAGGCGATCGCGCTCCATGGGCACAATTTCTTTGCCATGCAACATCTCTTGCACAATGAAAAAGTAGGCTAAGGAACCTACAAAAATACGGGCGATCGCCTCAGGATCTTCAAACTCAAATTGGGGCGCTGTAGAAAAATATTCGGTCAATAAGCGAAATCCGGTTTTTTCGACATTGCGTACAAAGGCACGGGCAAGTTGCGGGAATCGACCAGATTCACCAATAATTACCCGCATAAAATTTTGAAATAAAGGCTGCTCAGCGCCGATATCCAACATGCGATAGGCTAATTGCTTCAGGATAATCTCTGGCTCAGAAGACAATTTTCCTGCATTAACTGGATCGAAAACGCTACGGAATTTTTTTTCCACAAGGTGCTGGATTAACGCTATAAATAAACTTTCTTTGTCTTGAAAATGGCTGTAAACCGTTGCTTTAGAAACCTTTGAAGATTTCGCCACCCGATCCATACTGGTCGCGGCATAACCGTTAGCCAGAAATTCTCGCATCCCTCCCTGCAAAATCGCCTCTGTTTTCTCGGAGGACAAGTTACGTTCGTTTTCTACCGGGGTCGGCTGTCCCATTGTTTCGCCTGCTTACGTTCTATTTCCAATATAAAACTTTCCTTGACATTTTTAGACTAAACCGATTAGTTTAGTGACAGAAGTGAACTGAACAGTTTAGTTTCTTTGATTCAAAGGGGTAACGATGCAAAGTTTTCTGCCAAGGTCGAATAATCTCAACTTCAAAACCAGTTGGCTGACTATCGGAGCGATCGCCGTGGGTAGTGCGGTGACGATTGGTGGCTTTTTTTATTGGCGTTCAAATTCTGTATCGGAGTCTGCATCAGAAACTTCGGTGGTCGTCGAAGAAATTCGGACAGTGACGGCGTTGGGGCGTTTAGAGCCGATGGGTGAAGTTGTAAATTTGTCTGCACCAACATCAAATCAAGGGAATCGCATTGAAGAGTTGCGGGTGCAGGAGGGCGATCGCCTCGTTGCAGGTCAGGTGGTGGCTATTCTCGATACCTATGACCAACGGCAAGCGGCATTACTCGAAGCAGAACAGCAAATTAAAGTTGCCGAAGCGCAGTTGGCGCGGGTGAAAGCAGGGGCGAAGGACGGTGAAGTTTTAGCGCAGAAAGCAGAAATTAATCGCATTGAAGCGCAGTACCAAGGCGATATCGCAGCGCAAAGTTCGGCGGTACGGCGTTTAGAGGCAGAAGTCATTAATGCAGAAGCGGAATATCAACGGTATCAGTCGCTGTTTGAAGCGGGAGCCATTTCGGAGTCTCAGCGTGATAGTAAGCAGCTAATTTGGCAGACCACCCAAGATTCTTTGCGGGAAGCTCAGGCGAATTTAGACCGCACACGCAACACTAATCCCGCCAATCTTGAGCGTGCCCAAGCAACCCTGTCCCAAATTGCGGAGGTGCGTCCGGTGGATATTCAGGTGGCTCAGGCGGATGTAGACCGGGCGATCGCCATTCGTGACCAAGCCGCAGCAGCCCTAGAGCAGGCAGTTGTTTATGCGCCAATAGCTGGGGAAGTTTTAGCAATCCATGCGCGACCGGGCGAAGTGGTTGGCACAGACGGCATTCTCGACCTTGCCCAAAATACTCAAATGCGGGCGATCGCCGAAGTTTATCAAAGCGATATTCAAAAAGTGAAATTAGGTCAACCCGTCACTGTCATCAGCAGGGCGATCGCCGAACCGTTGCGAGGAACGGTCACCAGAATTGGCTCCGAGGTTTTACGGCAATCGGTGGTAAACACAGACCCCAGCGTCAATATCGATGCGCGGGTAGTGGAAGTTTATATCGACCTCAACACAAACTCCAGCCAACGGGCAGCGAAATTTACCAATCTCCAAGTGCAGGCAGTAATCGAGCAGTAAAAAATCCTTCCTTGGGGAAGGTGGCTGAAAGCCGGAAAGGGTTTCGATAGGTTATGTAGCCCGCGGAGAACCCACCCCTAGCCCCTCCCAAGAGGGGAAATTACAAGACCAATAATCGAGGTTTTATGCTTCAGATTCTCCAAAAAATTCGACGACGCACTCCCCTCGGATGGTTGCAACTCAGTCATGACAAAGGTCGTCTTGCGGTGGCGATCGCCGGCATCGCTTTTGCCGATATTTTGATGTTTATGCAGTTGGGGTTTCAGGCTTCTCTCTACGACAGCAACACGCGGGTCAACCGCCATATGCAGGGCGATATTATTCTTATCAGTCCCAAGGCATTAAATTTGCAAAATACCTCCAGCTTTGCCCGACGACGATTGTTGCAAGCCCAAGATGTCCCCGGTGTAGTCAGTGCAAATGCTTTGTATATCAGTAATCTCACTTGGAAAAATCCCCAAACCAAATTAACCGCGACAGTGCAAGTTTTTGGGTTTGACCCCGACCAACCCGCCTTCGATTTGCCCGAAGTGAATCAGCAGCTCCATAAGCTCAAAATTGCCGATACGATTCTTTTTGACCGTGGCGCGCGGGGAACCTACGATGAGGCGATCGCCGCAGTGGATGCTGGAGAAGTTGTCCAAACCGAAGCAGAAAAACGCACTTTAAATATTGTCGGTATTTTTGAGTTGGGCGCATCCTTTGGCGCAGATGCCAGCTTAATGACCAGTGACCAAACTTTTTTACGAATTTTTCGACGGCGGGAAGCAGGCAGCGTCAATATTGGTCTCCTTGAAATTGACCCCGATTACGATGTCGATGCGGTGGCAGAGCAATTGCGGGACTATTTGCCGGAAGATGTCAAAGTTTTTACCAAGGCCGAATATGTCACCTTCGAAGAAAACTATTGGCGGGTGGCGAGTCCCGTGGGATTTGTGTTTGGGCTGGGAACCGCGATGGCGTTTATTGTCGGCGTGGTGATCGTTTACCAAGTGCTGTCCACCGATGTGAATGCCCATTTGCAGGAGTACGCAACCTTTAAGGCGATGGGCTACCAAAATACCTATTTGCTCACGGTGGTATTTGAAGAGGCGATTATTCTGGCGCTACTGGGGTTTATTCCCGGCGCATTATTACCGATTGGACTGTATCAAGTGGCGGCCAATGCCACAGCTCTGCCCATCTACATGACCCTTTCCCGAGCAAGATCAGTGCTCACCCTAACCGTTGTGATGTGTATGATTTCCGGGGCGATCGCCACCCGCCGTCTCCAGTCCGCTGATCCCGCCGATATGTTTTAGGTTTAACGATGAATGCGAATACTAAGCAAAATAAAGTGGCGATCGCCGTCAAAAATCTCGACCATACCTTTGGACAGGGCAACCTAAAAAAACAGGTGCTCTTTAATATCAATCTCGAAATTAGATCCGGAGAAATGATTCTGATGACAGGCCCGTCCGGTTCCGGTAAAACGACCCTGCTCACACTAATTGGCGGGTTGCGTTCTGCCCAGTCCGGTAGCCTCAAGGTGTTAGATAAAGAACTATTTGGCGCATCCACCCGACAACTTGCCCAAGCCCGTCGCCAACATGGTTATATTTTCCAAGCCCACAATCTCCACCACAGTTTGACCGCCCTCCAAAATGTGCGCATGGGATTAGAAGTGCACCCCGAATTTTCTCCCAAAGAAATGAACGAAAAAGCGGCGGCAATGCTCGAACAAGTTGGTCTCGGAGAACGAGTTGATTATTATCCAGACAATCTCTCCGGCGGACAAAAACAACGGGTGGCGATCGCCCGCGCCCTAGTGAGCCGACCCAAACTCGTTTTGGCCGATGAACCCACCGCAGCCCTCGACAGTAAATCCGGGCGAGATGTCGTCACCCTCATGCAAAATCTAGCGCGAGAACAGGGCTGCACAATCCTCATGGTGACCCACGATAGCCGTATCCTTGATGTTGCTGACCGTATCGTGAATTTAGAAGATGGAAAACTTAAGCCTTTAAATACTGTGACTGCTTAATAGGGCGATCGCTCCACGAACAAAAACTTAACCATTGACTGACTATTTACCTAGCCAATTATCGGCTCTAAGACAGACATAGCAAGACTTTTGAAAGTGTTATCGTTTTTCATGAGAAGCTTTTTATCTCTTTTTCGCAAAGCTAACTGAGCAAAATTATCGGAAAAAAAATACGAATGAACACTTATCAAACAAATACGAAAGTTCAGTGGGATTGGGGCAATGGCACAGCGGAAGGATATATTCGCGAAGTCTTTAGAGAAAAAGTTACTCGCACCATGCAGGGAACAGAAGTTACAAGGAACGCCAGCGATGACAACCCTGCCTACACAATCGAACAGGAAGATGGTTCTAAAGTTTTGAAATCCCACTCAGAACTGGAAAAAGCATCATAGTTTTTGTCAGTGAAATAGTTGATGGCGATCGCCCGCGCTTTAGTGAGTCGAACAAGCTCGTTTTAACAGATGAACCTACCGCAGCCGTTGATAGAAATTGGGACAAGATGTTGTTAGCCTTACGCAAAATCTCGTGTGGTAATAGGGTTATACGATACAAAGGCATATTTCCCTATAAAACAGCATATTTAACTAGAATCTTTATTACTTTTTGCCTTTAAAGTTAAGGACATTAGTTCTGATACCTAAAACTTTTTGTAACTCCACTAATTCTTCCTTTGATTGTGGGTTTGCCTGCGCCGTCATAGTGTAGAAAATTTCCACTAACTTTTGCTTGTTTTTCCCAGTTAATAAAGACGCAATTATTTCATCTTTCGACATTGAGTTCGCGCTAAAAATATTTCCAGAAAAGTAACTTCTAATTAGAATGAGAGTTTCTATAATTTGAGCTGTGTTGCTAGAGCTTTGTTTCTTAGAAAAAGAAAATAGCCCTTTCTTGGGGGCGTTCGAATACATCGCAATGACATTATCTCTAAGTCGGATCAACTCTTCTTCAACTACTTTCATTTTTTTATGGAATCTTTCTTTGCCAAATGATAGTCATCACGAATAAGTTCTAGAGGGTTTTTTATGCCCTTCCTTCGGGAAGGTCGCCTTAGGTGGTCAGTGGTTTCCGAAGGTTACGCTACTCACACTATTTTTTAGCGAAAAAAGGAATTCTATTTATTATTCGAAACTACTATAAAATTAAATTTACTACAAATTAAAAGATTCACTTAACAATCTGGAAAACTTGTGATTTTTATGATTTTGTTGAACTTTTACTGATTTTTTGAAATGCTTTTTTTCTCATTCTCTGACTGTATTCACCAATAAAAAAGCAAATATTGTTTTACTTTTTATGATAAGGCGATCGCCACTAAACAAATGTTGAAATTTTAGCGAGTAGAGTAAAAATGATTTGTAAAGTATCCTATCGAAAAGTCTCGCTTATTTTTCCTGGCCTAGACAAACAATCAATCTACCGCGAACTTTTCCTGAGAGTATCTTCTGAGCAATAGTTGGTATATCTTCAAAGGTAATCACCGTCTGTAAACCTCGCAATTTTTCTAGATCTAAATCTGTAGCTAGTCTGTGCCAAGCCGTTTCTCGCAAGCTTCTTGGACACATCACAGAATCAATCCCCAACAGATTCACACCACGCAGAATAAAAGGAAAAACAGTTGTCGGTAGATTTGAGCCGCCAGCCAAACCACAAGCCGCCACACTGCCGCGATATTTTGTTTGCCGCAGAATACTCGCCAGCGTTTCACCGCCAACCGTATCGATCGCCCCCGCCCAGCGTTCAGACTCCAGAGGTTTACCACTGGGATTTGCCAGCTCTTCCCGATGAATCAGTTCCGTTGCACCGAGAGACTTTAAATAGTCACCCTGTTCTTCGACTCGCCCCGTCGCTGCCACCACTTCATAACCCAGCTTCGACAACAATAAAATCGCGATAGAACCGACACCGCCCGTCGCACCAGTCACCACCACAGGGCCCTGGTCTGGCAAAACACCATGATCTTCGAGGGCCAGCACCGACAACATTGCCGTGAAACCCGCCGTCCCGATCGCCATACAATCCTGCCGCGATAAACCGTCGGGGATCGGCAAAGCCCAATTCTCTTTCACCCGACAAAATCCCGCATAGCCCCCAGAAACCTTTTCACCGAGACCATAGCCTGTCACAAGAACTTCATCACCCCCTTGAAAAGCACTATTTTCAGCCGCTTCCTCAACGAAGCCCGCCGCATCTATCCCGGGCACAATTGGGAACTTCCGTAAAACCTTGCCTTTACCCGTCACTGCCAACGCATCTTTATAGTTCAATGAAGAATGGGTGACTCGAATGAGGAGGTCTCCATCAGCTTGATTTGGTAGAGCCTTGATATCGGTCAACTCTGTCGAAGTTGCTGTAGATTGACCATTTTCTCGCTGATCAACGATGAGTGCGGTAAACGGATGTTGAGGCATTGCTTTGTGGCTCCATGAGGTTGTTACTTTAAAATAAGCATTGGTAGAGCTTTTAAATAATGTCTACACATACAAAAAAGTATTCTCCCGCTCTAATGAAAAATGCTTGTCAATCCCTAGGATTTTGCTTAGTATCAAGGTCAAGTCTTTAAACTGATATTCCTGACTTTACTGCCCCTAGAGCTGCCACCATGCCAGAATCTGCAAATAATCTTGATCAAATCCGCGACTTACTCTTTGGTCAACAGCTTGATGCGTATGAAACACGTTTCCGTAGCTATGGCGATCGCCTCGAGCAGATCGAAGCGAGTCTGGGGGAGTTTCGTGGACAAATCCAAGGACAACTCCAACAGCTAGAAGGCACAATTTCCCATGAGCTGCTCAACCTCAACCAAGGCCTAGAAAGTAAACTAAAATATTTTAGTAACGCCAGCAACAGCGAGCTCAATAAGCTAGAGCAAATGCTCAGTGGCGAAATGGATAGTTTTACCCAAGAGCTAAACGCCTTCCAGAGAGATTTCGGTAGCCAGTATGGCTCCCTTAAAAGCGAACTCGAATCCATTCGCCAACACCTCGACAATCAGCTTGAAGGGCTAAAAGAAGCAATTTCTGATGAGTGGAATAGCCTCTACAGCGAAACAAATGAGGGCAAACTGACTAAAGATCAATTGGGTAAAATGCTGTTTGAATTTTCCCTAAAAACCCGCGATGGTAGCTTTCTAGCCGAATTGCCCCAGGGTGTCCAAGAGCAAATCGAAGCCGAATTAGAATCTTAAAAATAAATGGGTTAAGTTAAGCTGTAGTCAAAGATTTTGCTTGATTTAAATACACTTAGATAAAGTTAGTGATTGAATTTCACTGATGGGTGTTATTAATCGCGAAATAATTACTCATGATGGCAATGGTATGTCCATGCCTTGATGATCCTGTCTTCGTTCTTATTTTTCTAATGGAACAGCGTTTTGACGCGCCTCACTCTGATAATAGCCCAAGCTCGAAAGGCGATCGCCCTGCTGATGTATCTACTGAAAGCGGCGTTTCGTCTCGGAGGGTATCGGCTGAAGTTGTGGCGGCTCAGGAAGCCATAGAGTCGTCCGAACGACCAGAAAACTTACTACAAGAACTCCTTGCTGATCTGGTTTTTGGTAGTGGTAAACAGCCAGACTTTACGCCCCTTGAGCTGAAAATTGAACAGCTAGAAAGTAAACTCTATGAGCCAGAAGAAACAATCAAATTATTGATGCCCGTGATTTCGGAGTTGCTTAACCGCAAGGTAATGGAATCTAAAGACAGTATTATCCGGGCTATTGTACCGATTATTGATGAGGTGATCGTCGAGAAAACCCAAGAGGATAAGGTTGCTATGATTCGGGCGATCGCCAATCTGATCCCCGGGGCGATCGATCAGCAAGTCCGCAGCAATTCTGATGATCTCGTCGAAGCCTTAGCACCAGCCATGGGCGACATTATTAAACAGCAAATTCGTATCGAACGGGATGCGATGGTAGATGCCCTTTATCCTGTGATTGGCAGTACCATCTCCAAATATATGCAGGATGTGGTGCAGGAAATTAATTCAAGGGTCGAAAGTACCCTGACCCCGGCTGGCATCCAAAGAAAATTGCGCGCCAAAATGAAGGGCATTTCTGAAGCGGAACTGATTTTTCAGGAGTCCATGCCCTTTGAAATTAAGGCGGTTTTCTTGATTCATAAACAGTCGGGGCTGATTATCGCCTCCGCTAAGCAACAAAAATCCTTGCCAGAAAATACGGATGACAAAGAAGGGAAGGCTCTAGAGGGGGATTTGATGGCGGGCATGCTTACTGCGATGCGGAGTTTTGCCTCGGAGTGCTCGATTGAGCCGGGTAATACGTCGGAGCTGAAGGAGATTGAATATGAAAGCTTTCAGATTTTGATGGAGGTAGCAGGGTATTGTTACATCGCCACGGTGCTAAAGGGTGAGGTGGAAGCAAATTACATCAAGAAAATGCGGCGATCCCTATCCAATATTATTTTGCAATATGACCGCGACCAAAGTATTCATTATTATTCTGGTGATCCCAATTCTGTCGATAATGCGGTAAAACAAGAATTAGAGGAGCTGATTGACTATCGACCTCAAACAACGGATTCGGATAAAGGTAGTTTTCCTGCTGCGTTATTGTTATTGGTGTTTGTCCCTTTATTTGTTTGGGGAGGCTGGCGCTTTTGGCAGAACAAACAGCTACAGGCCCTAGCGGCCGTTGAGTCACAAATTGATGTGGAGCTTAATGTCGATCCCCAATTAGCGATTTATCCCGTTGACTCTGATGTGGCCAAGGTCAAGGGCGATCGCCAAATCACCCTATCGGGCAAAGTGCCCTTTGTGCGCCTCAAGGAAAAAGCGGAAACCATTGCCCGCGCCCAAGTCGCCCAATTGGAAGAGCCAAACCAATGGCAAATCATTAATGACATTATTACCGTCGAAGTGGAGCCAGACCCAGAGACGATCGCCAGTGAAGTTGAACGACTCACCAAAGTGCTCAATCAAAATGAAGATCTCGTCATCGCCACCGAGTACGGCGATCGCCAAGTCGCCATTACCGGACATCTCCGCACCGATACCCAGATCCGGCAGGTAGCCGATAGTTTTAGTGAAATTCCGGGCGTTGAAAATGTTTTGATTACCGCGACATCCAAGGCCTTTCCCATTGACCAACGCCTTTACTTTGCCAATAATACCGCCGCCCTCAATCCCAATGATATTCGAGAAAAATTACCCTCTATCCAAGAATTTTTGCAGCAATATCCCCAGATGAAACTACGTATCATCGGCCATATTCACACCAGTGAAACCCAGCAAAATAATCTCGCCCAAAAACGGGCGATCGCCGTCCGTGATAGTCTCTTAAACCTCGGTATTGCAGCAGAGCGACTAGACATTGTGGCCGCACCTTCATCGCCTCCAAACCTCACCCAAGCCGACGATGCATGGCTCAGCCGCTGTGTCCGTTTTGAACGTATTATGGAGAAATAAGAAAAACTTTAAAATATGGCAACTATTAAGAAAAAAATTTGTATGTTGGGGGATTTTGGCGTCGGGAAAACCAGTCTAATTCGTCGTTTTGTCGAACGCTCCTTTACTGACGAATACCTCTCAACAGTCGGCGTTAAGATCTCTCGAAAAACCATTGGCTTGTCTGATCTTTCCCAAGAGATTGATCTATTGATCTGGGATATCGAAGGACAAACTAAATTTAAAGCTGTTGCGCCATCCTATCTACAAGGTGCTGCCGCCGTCATTATTGTGGGCGATGTCACCCGTCCAGAAACTGTGCAACACTTCCAAGAACATATCGAGTTATTTTACCGCGCTAGCCCTACTGGTAAGGTGATTTTAGCCTTAAATAAAACTGATTTAATCGAACCAGAAATTGGCAAAAAATTAGAGGACTTTCTCAAGGAAGTGGTCGCCAATGTGTTGGGAATTTACCAAACCTCTGCCAAGACATCAAAAAATGTAGATGTAATCTTTGAAAGATTGGCAAAACAACTGATAATAGCAGCGTAAAGTCGCCTTCGCTTTTAGAACTTCCTGCGATCCCATGAGCTTACTGCCTGAAAAATTTATCATGCCGCCCCATGTCGATTATTTACTCTTGGGTCGGTCACTGACGATTATCGAATTTTCGGGGAATTTAGATGTCTTTGCGATCGCCCCAGATTTATTAAACATCGGGCAACCGGTGTGTGATGCCTTCCCTGAGCTAATCGGTGCCGAAGAAATCCTAGAACAAATTTGCCTCGGCAAAATCCGCGAATACGAGCTGCGAGAAGTGGCACGGGAAGATTTGTATTTCAACCTTTATGTGCATCGGATTGATCGCTATTTAGTGCTGTTGTTTGAAGATATCACCGAGATGATGAACCTCAAGCAATCCCTTGTACAACGAGCCAATGAGGCGGGATTGCTGCTAGATGCCCTCCGTAACTCCAAGGATTACCTCGATAAGGTGATGCTCTCCATGGGCGATGCTTTGATTATTACTGACCAACAGGGGGTGATTCGCTCCGTTAACCAGGCCGCAGTAGAGATGTTTGGCTATCCAGAAGAAGAACTGCTCACAACATCTTTAGCTCATCTATTACCTCCAGATATTTGGCAAGATAACTTTGAGCCGAAGGCGATCGCCGCCCACCAAGACACCATAAAAAACGTCGAAGTAGAGTGTTTTACCAAGGATCAACAGTCCCTCACCATAGAATTTAACTGCTCCCAAGTATTGACGGATCTCAATCAAACAGAATCCTTTGTTTATATTGGCCGCGATATTACTGTCCGCAAAAAAGCCGAACTGGAAAAACAAAAGGCGATCGCCAAAGAGCGTGAATTAGTTGAATTACGCTCCCGTTTTCTCTCCACTGCTTCCCACGAATTTCGCAATCCCATTGCCAGCATTTTGATGTGTACCGAAATCTTACAAAACTCAGGCACCGAAATCACCGACGAAGAACTAGCCATGTACATCGGGTTTATCCAGCAGGCCGGTAGTAATCTCAAAAATGTTGTGGAAGATGTCCTCTTAATCAGTAAGGCAGAAGCCGGCAAAGTGAAATTCAAACCTGCCGATTTTCATCTACCGCGTTTTTGTAACAGATTGATCCAGCAAATTCATCTGTCCACGAACGAACACCGCATCCAAGCGAGCTACCCACCAGAGCTAGAAACAGTCAGTATGGACGGCAAATTGCTCCAACATATTCTCCAAAATTTATTATCCAATGCGGTGAAATATTCTCCCGGCGATCGCCCTGTCGAATTCACGATCACACCAGCCGGACAAACAGGCTATTTAGAATTCATCGTGCGCGACTACGGCATTGGTATTCCCGCAGCAGACCTCGACCATATTTTTGATTCCTTTCACCGCGCCACCAACGTCGGTAATATTCCCGGCACAGGTTTAGGCATGTCCATTACCCACGAATATATTCAGCTACATAAGGGCACAATTACCATTGCCAGCGAAGAAAACAAAGGCACAGAAATTCACGTTATCCTCCCCGATGCCAAGCAAATGCCAGAGTTGGTGACAGCAAAACCCACAGCAACCACCTAGAAAAATTGACTTGCACCAAAATCCCTATGGAAAAACCCTTCCCCCATCGCTCATCACCTTCAGGCCAAATCCCCACAGCACAAAAAATATCCCCACCGCTTCAGATTCAACACTTTAAATACTTTTAGAATTAGAAATCTAGGGTAAAATCCTTACCATTAGACATAATATTCTCCCGTCGTAATCCTCGTAGCAAACTATGGCAGACAGTAAACCCGATCTCATGCGCGATCGCCTTGGCAATATTGACCAGATTCGAGACGTTCTCTTTGGTCAAAAAGCCCAAGAATACGAGCAACAGTTCACCAGCTACGATCAACGTCTGGATAAAGTCGAAACAGAACTGACCCAACTGCAAACCGAAACCCGCGATCGCCTCCGTCACCTCCAAGACACCTTTTCTACCGAGCTACGTAGTACCCTCGACTCCCTCGAAAAAAAACTAAAATACCTGAGTCTGACCACCCACGAAACCACCAGTAACCTCCAGCAAGAGCTGAAAACCACAAACGCCAAAAACGACCAAGAATTAGATAATCTCAGTAAATCAGTTGCTGATAAAAGCAGCCTATTGCGCGAGCAGCTCACCGAAACCAAAGAGCAGTTTGACGCTGATCTGAAAGTCCTAAAAGAGCAACTCTTCACCGAAATCGATAAAGGTTTCTCTTACCTGCGCGAATCCAAAGTATCTCGTGCCGTCCTCGCCGAAGTGCTCTTTGAAATGTGCATCAAAGTTAAAGGTAGCGACGTTTTCCCAAGTTTGACAGAAGAGGGTGACAATCCAGTACAAGCAAGTTTTTTACTTCCTGATGAGCAAGACTTATAGATGAATCTTGATTAATGTGAGTCTAAAAGCTAGCGTACAGTTAAGCCTGTCAGTGACTCAGCCTCACAGTATCTCGTCTAAACACCCATAATCGAGGGGACGGTACAACACTCAGCGACGCTGCCAGAAGGGTTTCCACTCATCATGCCCCAAACTGATTTTTTATTAATCGTCCCAAAACATCTCCACTACGTTCTGCTGAATGGGGAGCTAGGCATTGTTGCATTGTCTGCACAGGCTAAGTCCTGTGTCGATGATGTGGCGTGTTTGCAGGTTGGGGAAGATATTCGAGATAGTTTTCCTGAGCTTTATGGGTTGGAAGAAATCCTTGGCGAGATTATTGCAGCAAAAAGAGAGCAGTTTGAAGTTAAAGCGATCAATCGTCAAATTGGCAATCAGCAACTTTATCTTGACCTTTATTTTCGTTCACACCCAACAGGCAATGGCCAAGTGCAGCTATTGATGTTCCTTGAGGATGTCACTGACAAGATGAGCTTAGAGCAAACGTTAGTGCAGAGTAATAATGAAACAAATCTGCTCGTCACAGCTCTAAAAAATGCCAAGCAATACGCGGAAACAATTATTGAGTCCATCGCTGAAGCCCTGATTGTGACGGATACTAATGGTAAGATTTTACGGATTAATTCGGTCGCTACAGAGATTTTAGAGTATAGCGAACGTGAGTTATTGGGGCGATCGCTCTTTGAGATTTTAAACACACCAGAGGCACAACTACTCCGCTACGAAGCCCTCAACTTTTTTGACAAAGACCCTAGCGCCTCTAGCCAACGTGTCGAGGTTAATTGCTTTCGTAAATTAGGGAGACCGCTGGTGTTGGCTTTTTCTTGGTCGTTGTTGGAACAATCTCCTAATCAGCTTGAAATTATCTATGTTGCCCGCGATGTTACCCGCGATCGCCGCGATCAAAATCGCCTAGCGGTTCAGTACATGATTGCCCGTGCTCTGTCGGAAGTGGCATCCATAGAAAAAGTGGTTCAAGATGTTCTAAAAATTATTTGCAATCAGCTGCAATTTGATGTGGGTGAACTGTGGGAAGCCGTTTCAGCAGGAGAGATAGATGCTAGTCGTTATCCTGCCATTATGTCCTATCCCATGAGTCACATTTATCTCCAACGTATTCATCAAATCGCCCTTGCGAAATTTAGTCATAAGCCAGTGGGCTTTGTTGAGGTCAGTGATCGTGTGTTGTTAATGCCGGGTAGTGGGTTAGCGGGTCGTGTGTGGGAGCAGCGATCGCCCCAATGGATTTATGATCTTTTACAAGATCCAGATTTTGGTCAAAAATCCTTTGCTTGCCGTGAGGGTCTACGTTCTGCCTTTGCCTTTCCTGTGATGGCAGCAGGGGAAATCTTGGGGGTGATGACCTTTTTTTCCGAAAACCCCCAGTCGGATAACCCAGAGCTATTGCAGATTATGGATGCCATTGGCCAACAGTTAGGGCAGTATATCCGTCGTAAACAAGCAGAATCTGCCCTCAAGGAACAACAGCAGCAAACCGAAAAACTCTTGCTCAATATTTTGCCGGAGACGATCGCCACCCAGTTACGCCAGTCCGGGCGTACCATTGCCCGTCAGTTTGACGATGTTACCGTCTTGTTTGCTGATATCGTCGGCTTTACAGAATTTGCTGGTAATTTATCTCCCATTGAGGTCGTTAAAGTTCTCAATCAGATTTTCTCCTGTTTCGACGAGCTTACAGAGCAATATGAATTAGAAAAAATTAAAACCATTGGTGACTCCTATATGGTGGTCGGTGGTTTACCGGAACCCCGTGCTGACCATGCTGAGGCGATCGCCAACATGGCATTAGATATGCGAGAAGCCCTAAACGCTCTCAACGCCCAAACAGGACACCAGTTTAAACTTCGCATTGGGATCAACAGTGGCGCAGTGGTGGCAGGGGTGATTGGCCAGAAAAAATTCATCTATGATCTGTGGGGAGACAGCGTCAATATTGCTAGTCGGATGGAGTCCCACGGCATCCCAGACCAAATTCAATGCTCCTGTTCCACCTATCAACAGCTTGCCAACGCCAACTATCAATGGTTTGAGCGTGGCTCTATTCCCATTAAAGGAAAAGGGGAGATGAAAACGTATTTTTTAATCGGTCGCGGCGAGGAAAACTAAAACGCCCTCCGCCTTCTAAATTTTCAGTCTTCTAAATTTGCAGTTTTTATTTACACAGCGAGGAATTGCTGAATGACATCTTGGCTCAGTTCGCTAGTACTTCCCGATGCCACAATGCCGCCCTTTTGCATCGCATAATATCGATCAGCTTGGCGTACAAAATGCAGGTGTTGTTCGACAAGCAATACAGAAATCCCAGTCTCCGCAATAATCTGTTTAACCGCCGCTTCAATTTCTAAAATAATCGATGGCTGAATACCTTCAGTGGGTTCATCCAGAATTAAGAGCTTGGGACGACCCATCATCGCGCGGGCGATCGCCAACTGTTGCTGCTGACCCCCACTCAAATCACCCCCCATACGATTGAGCATATCTTTAAGCATGGGAAACAAATTCAAAATCTCCGACGGAATATTACTCCTATTGCGACGACCCTTCGGTAGTGCCTCTAGACCCAAAAGTAAATTTTCCCGTACCGAAACCCGTGGAATGATTTCTCGCCCCTGGGGCACATAGCCAATCCCCAAACGCGCCCGCCGATCTGTGGGCACAGCATTCACCTCTTCGCCCATAAACCGTAGACTCCCTGTACGAGGAGGAAGCAAACCCATCACCGTTTTTAGCAGCGTTGTCTTACCGACCCCATTGCGACCGATCAAACAGACCATTTGACCCTGCGGCACATTCAGATCCACATTACGAAGGATATGGCTTTCGCCGTAATAAACATTTAGTCCAGAAACATTTAGCAGCGGTGTATCGGTTTGAGTCATAGCTTTGGTGAGATCGATGGAAAAATCTAAAGGTGAACAAACAAAAAAGCAAACTTTAAGGCTTAATCATAAACAATAAAGTCTGCTTTAATTCGTAACGAATGCATCAACATCAAGTAGAGCAATGCTTATTTGTTAAGTCATGACAACTATTCTTTAAGTTCACCGCAGTCAGCGATCACAATCGGTGCATCAGGTTTGCCGCTGCGAGAGCCATGCTCTTCAATGGTTTTAACCACATCCATACCTTCTACAACTTTACCGAAGACGACATGTTTGCCATTGAGCCAAGGTGTTACTGCTGTCGTGATAAAAAACTGGGAGCCATTGGTATTGGGGCCAGCATTCGCCATACTCAGTAGGCCGGGAACATTGTGACGCAGTTCGAAGTTCTCATCTTTAAACTTCTCGCCATAGATAGATTCGCCGCCTGTGCCGTTACCGCGGGTAAAGTCTCCCCCTTGGCACATAAATTCAGGGATGACACGGTGGAAACTAGATCCTTTGTAGTGCAGAGGTTTGCCCTGTTTACCCATGCCTTTTTCCCCTGTGCAGAGGGCGCGGAAGTTTTCCGCTGTTTCGGGGACGGTGTTGGCGTAGAGTTCGAAGACAATGCGTCCGGCAGATTCGCCGCCGATAGTCATGTCAAAGAATACTTTGGGGTTTGGCTGTTCGCTCACGATTGCTTGTCCTTAAATTTAGTGAATTGACAATAATTAATGGTACTTGATCTAATTCACTGCATTGGAATTTGTCTTGATGGTACTGGTTGTCACTATGGTTCAAGACTGATGTGAAAGCTCATATTTTTCTTGAGGGTGACTGGTGAACTATTCAGGCTCAATATTGATAAATCTTGCTTACTGCCATGGACAACTTATCGTCAGTAATAGTAGGCGGCCAAGGAAGGGGGTTTAGGGGAAAATTTGCAGCCGGATATGTTGCATCACCGTACAATGTGGCCATTTTACATTGACGAAATGTTCTGGAGAATATTTTGGAACAAGACAAGTTGTTAATTCGCTAATTGTTAGCGTTCGTTTAAAATCTCTGTCATGAGATCGAAGATAGTGCTTTGAAGTGCTGGGTCATTTTCTAGTCGATTGCTGATCTGGTTGAAGGTACTGCGGGGAATGATATTGTCGATCAGTGCGGGGAGTTCTTCGTTGCAATAAGCTCGGACTTTACGGATGGCTTCGCGATTACCTAGCTTGCGAATACTACCGGAGTCGTCACATCGTACTTCCCAATCGGTTTTTTTGCCGGTTAGTTCTTCGACTTCTAGTAGGAGACTTTCCATTCTGTTGCCGCCATAAATTGCGAGATAGGCTTCGGCATATTTTCTTAGGTCGCTTGGGGAGAAGGTTTGGGCGATCGCCTGTTGCTGCCAAGATAGGGGTGTTGATGTTGCTTCTAGCTGTGGAGCAACACCAAGGGCAATGGAACCGATGGTCATCAGACTACTGAGGGCAAAATAGCGTAGGCGAAGGGGTAAGGACATAATCGATAGGTGTGGGTAAGAAAATGAAAGGAATGATTGGAATAGATCAATGTCTTGGGGTAGATGTCACCGAGAGGTGATCGTTCCATCTAAGCCTAAAGAAGACATTTGCTCTGCAGAAGTTCCATGGTTTTGAGTTTTTTGTGCTCCTAGGTTAACGTGAGTTTTGCTTAAGCATGCTCGGAAGTACGACGCGGTGAATGGGAGAGC
>NZ_MRBY01000065.1 GCF_001904615.1 [Limnothrix rosea] IAM M-220 | reverse complement strand
GTGTCTCCTTTTCTCTAAAGAATTTTGGCTACATTCTTATCCATAACTGACGTTAAAATTAGGCGGAAAATCTGCGGAAAAATACCCACCCCTGAGTATGATGTAAGCACATTAAAATCCGATCCACCGTGATCATGACTATTCCCGAATTCACTCAACTGATAGAACAGATAGAAGCTGTGATTCGCAAGCAAAAAGCCAAACTTTTGGTCGTTGACGACGAACCGGACAATCTTGATCTACTGTACCGTACGTTTCGCCGAGATTTTCAGGTGTTACGGGCGAGTAATGGCGTGGAAGCGTTAAGTGTTTTGGCGGAAGAGGGCGAAGTCGCCGTGATTATCTCCGACCAGCGGATGCCGGAAATGAAGGGGACAGAATTTTTTAGTCGCACAGTCCCCCAGTTTCCCAATACGATGCGGATTATTTTGACGGGCTTTACAGACGTTGAGGATCTCGTTGATGCCATCAATGCGGGACAAGTTTATCGCTACATCACTAAGCCTTGGGATCCGTCTGAACTTAAAAAAGTCGTACAGATTGCCGCTGAAACCTATGCGATCGCCAACAACCGCATTGCCGAACTAGAACGTAGCAAACTCCAAACACAGCTACTGGCAAAATTACTCACTTTATTTGCCACGGATGATTCCCTCGAAGCGATTTTGACCCAAGCAACGGCAGCAATTATGCCCGCCCTCAGTGCTGATGCTTGTTATTTAGAAGTGACCAAATCGGGCGATTGTGAAGGAGTGAATGGGGGGTGTGGTTCCCTGAGGACGGCGATCGCCATTCCTGAGGGTGATCCCCTCGTCGATAGCGTGAAAGAATCCCTAAGCTGTCAATTATGGCCAGATACTCGCCAAGGCACTCCCCCTGAAGGCATTAGCTACTACACCGAAAACGACATTAAACAACATTTATTGTTGCCACTCACCTATCGCCAAGAATTACTAGCACTTCTTTCACTACAATGGACGGATGCCTGTACCCTGCGCGAGTCAGATTTTAATCTCCTTCACCTTGCCAGCCAGCAGATTGCCTTTGCTCTGATCAGCCAGAAATCTTGTTAACTAATGTCCTCTGTCGATACTGCCACTGAAATTCAACAAATTTTTAATCGTATTGCCCCAAAATACGATGACCTCAACCAATGGATTAGTTTAGGTCAACACCAAATTTGGAAAAAAATGGCGGTGAAATGGAGTGGTGTCCAAGCCGGTGATACAGCCCTAGATATTTGTTGTGGTAGTGGTGATCTGACCCTGATTCTGGCGCAAACCGTCGGGGTCATGGGCAAAACTACGGGCATTGATTTTGCGGCACAACAGTTGGCGATCGCCGCCGCAAAACAAGCTCGACAATGTCCAGAATTTGATATTACTTGGCAGGAGGGAGACGCATTAGATTTACCCTTTGACGACCATCATTTCGATGGAGTGACCATCGGCTACGGGTTGCGGAATGTAACAAATATCCCCCTAGCCCTCGCAGAAGTTTATCGAGTACTAAAGCCCGGCAAAAAAGTTGCTATCTTAGACTTCCATCGTCCCGCCGACAAAACAAAACAGGCCTTTCAGCAGTGGTATATGCAAACCGTGGTTGTGCCCCTTGCCGAACGGTTTAAGCTGACCGCGGAGTACGAATATATTCAGCCGAGTATTGAGCGCTTTCCCCCGGGAAAAGTACAGGAAAAGTTAGCCTATGAAGCTGGCTTTAGTGAGGCTATTCACTACCCCTTTGCGGGGGATATGATGGGTGTATTGGTGGCAACCAAGTGATTCAGGAAACTTTATGGAGCAGCGACGAATCTGTATAGGCGACGTGCATGGTCATTACGATACGTTGATGGCTCTGCTCAATTTTGTTGCTCCAAATCAAGATGATCGGGTTTATTTTTTAGGTGATCTCATTGATCGAGGCCCCAAGAGTGCGGAAATTATTGAGTTTGTCCGCACAAGCTCCTACCAAGCGCTCATGGGTAACCATGAAATGATGATGCTAGAGGCGATCGCCGCCGACGGTAGCGTTGATGAAGATACCTTTGTGGCCTGGTATCACAGCGGTGGGGCAAATACTTTACAAAGTTATAACCACAAAATTCCCTACGAACATTTACTCTGGCTCCGCGATCGCCCAACCCATTTAGACCTCGGTGATGTGTGGCTTGTCCATGCAGGGGTTGATCCCTATTTGCCCATTGATGAACAGGGAGCCGACCAGTTTTGTTGGGTGCGCGGCGAATTTCACTCGATGCCGCAGCCCTATTTTGCGAACAAACTCGTGATTGTCGGTCACACCATTACTTTTACCTTTCCGGGTGTTGAACCGGGGCAAGTTGTCCAAGGTCCCGGCTGGCTCGATATTGATACCGGAGTCTATCATGCGAAAAGTGGCTGGCTGACGGCCTTTGACATTGACCGCCGCGAAGTCTTTCAAGTCAATAGCCACACAGAGCAACAGCGCCATCTGCCCCTAGAGGCGATCGCCGTAACACCATTTCTCTAGTTTTTCCGAGTTCTCAAAACATGGTGGGCTGCTTATCCTCAATGATTCTTAATGGGGTCGGGGAATCGCGTCAATACGCTAAAAGGCTCGCACTTTCATGATTTGATCGCTGGCTAATGGTTTGGAACCATACCAATCAATGACAGAATTTAATAAAGTTTGAGGTGATGCAACGATGGCTTTTAGTATTAGACGCTTTTTTGTGCTGCTTATTCTTGCGGCTGTGGGATGGTGGTTTGTTGCGGATCTTGATGCGGGTGATGGCTGGGCTTATTTTGTCAGTTTTGTGTTCCTTGCCAGTGTCTTTTTTGTTTGTTTTGAGCTAGACCCCAGCGAAGATTAGACTTTTTTTCAAGCGGGGCGATCGCCGACGAACTCCTGTCAGAAGCTAGCGATATCATAATTGAGGGGAAGCGAGGCTTATGTGGATTTGCAAGTACGAATCTTGACTTTATTTTGCGGAGTCGTGGGATTACGAATTTAGTGTTGGGTGGCTTTTTAACCAATTGCTGTGCTGAGTCTACGATGCGGACGGGCTACGAAAAGAGCGATCGGGTTTTTACACTGAAAGACTGCACCGCAACAGTTAGCGATGAATCACAACAGTTAGCGATGAAGCACAACAGTTATCCATTAAAAAGAATTTTCCAATGTTTTCCCAGCCCCTCAATCACAATGACTTTTTAACATAACTGTCTTCCATGGCAGCAACTGTTTAGACTCTTATTATTTTGATTCACCCGATTAGTACCATGACAAATCACAAAAATTGGCAACGTTTTAAAGAAAAGCTGTTCACACCGTAACGATAATATACCGATTAATATTAATAAGAACACCTAAATTAATTAAAGGAAAAAGCCATGGGATGGGCTCGCACATTACTACTAGGAGACATAGGCAATCAACTAGACATTGAAGATAATGGAGAAATCATTGACTATCTGCTATCGGAGCTAAAAACACAACGCCAAGCTAACGAAGACCATAACCATCGCTTGCACGAACTCGAACAAGAAAATCAACAGCTCAAAACATCCTTGGCGTTGATGGTTCATACCCTTTGCCAAAAAGATATCTTGACCAAGCAAGAACTTGAAGCGTTTGTTGAACTGGTCGAAACAAAATCAGGGGATGATTCTTAAACTAACCTAAATGTGGTTTGAGCTTGGTCTGGAATGATGACGTGGCGAATCGGGGAGGGAGGAATGGAGCGATTTTTCACTCAAACAATGGTAGGGAGCAAAAATGGCGAATATCAGTTAATTCCCCATGGCTCTTATTCCCCGTATCTCTCTCCATATTTCCCTTCCTCTAAGGCATTTCTGCTCAATCCTTAGTCCGCACTGAACTGACGTTCACTCACTCTGTGATTATGGGCGATCGCCTCTTATCCCACCAGAAAAAAGACTTAATTCCCCCAATACGAGACCTTAACCGAAGATTCATTGCAGGAAGCGTTCCAAAACTGCTTTTCTTTGATATTTTGGGCGGTGTATACATTAATCCTGCCGAAAACAGGTTCTAGGTCTCACGGATTTAGTGTGGGTCTTGCTTTATGAATCCTCTGTTAAATCTGATTTCCTTTCTCGGAATATTCGGGCTGTGCGGTGTCGCGTGGCTCGGCTCAGAAAACAAAAAAATTGTCCCTTGGAAAATCATTGGCGTTGGCGTTGGGATGCAGTTGGTTATAGGCTTTTTTGTCTTTACCGTGCCCATCACCCAGCAGTTTATTGTTTTCCTCAATGATCTCCTAAATTCTTTTATCGCCGCCGCGGAAGAAGGCAGTCGCTTCATGTTTGGTGCGGTGTTGGTTCCTCCTGCTCCCACTGGTGGTGCTGGTATTAGTCCGGCAGCTCAATGGCTCGTGAATACCCTTGGTTCGTCCTATGTTCCCGGTGCAAGTCCTGCTTTGGGTGGCGCGAATCTTAATCTCGGTTATGTCTTTGCGTTTCGGGCATTACCGCTGATTATCTTTTTCTCGGCCTTAGTCGGTTTACTGTATCGGCTGGGTATTCTGCCTTTCATCATCAGCATCTTCGCCAAATTTTTCCGGAAGATTATGGGCATTAGTGGCGCTGAAGCCCTATCTGGTTCGGCCAATATTTTTGTCGGTATCGAGTCGGCGATCGCCGTCAAGCCATTCTTGCCAGAGATGACTCGCAGCGAACTGTGCGCCATTTTAACCAGTTGCTTCGGCTCCATCGCTTCAACCGTATTGGGACTTTACGCAGGATTTTTGTTACCCGTCTTTCCGAGCATTACCGGACACCTTATGTCGGCCTCGGTTTTGACTATTCCCGCGTGCTTTGTCATCTCAAAAATCCTCGTCCCAGAAACCGGCGAACCCGTCACCATGGGCGGCGTTCCCAAGGAAGAGGAAGACCCCGACAAACCCAAACAAAGCATTATGGATAGCATTATTCTTGGTGCTTTAGACGGTGTGAAAATGGCTGTCGGTATTGCCGCTGTGCTCATTGCGATCGTCAGTTTAGTGAAGCTGCTGGATAGTTCCTTTGCTGGCCTTGCGAGTCTACAAACCAGTGAAAACGCCATTTATGCTTTGATTGGTAATCTTTTTGAGAATATTAGTCTTAATAATATTTTCGGTGTATTATTCCTCCCCCTTACCTTTCTCACGGGTGTTTCCCTTGACCCCAGCGAACTATGGCAAGCTTCCGTTTTAATTGGCCAGCGAGTATTGCAAACATCTATTCCCCCCTATCTCCAGCTCGCTAGTTTGGCGCGGGAAGGTGCACTTAGCGATCGCACCCTTTTGATCGTGAGCTACGTTCTCTGTGGATTTGCCCATGTGCCGTCCTACGGCATTTTCGTTGGTGGACTTGCTAATCTTGCTCCCTCGCGCCGCAGTGAAATTGGTTCTTTGGGTTGGAAAGCGTTGTGGGGGGCAACCCTTGCCACTCTGATGACAGGCTGTATTGCCGGGATTTTCTTCTTTGGTGGTGACAACACAGCAATTTTAGGTCGGTAATTTTTAGCTAGGTAAATCTTAAAAATGATCTTAAATCGCAAACGTTTCTGGACAATTGGTCTTGCCTTGATGACCGCCCTTAGTGTGATGGGCTTTAGCTTAGGCAACCTTATTGCAGTCCACGCTGAAACTTCCACTTACCAAGACCCTGCTGGACGCTTTGAAGTCGGTATTATCTCAGGCTATAAAATGACCCCTCTAGCGGGAATGTTCGTTGTAGAATCTCCCGAAGGTGACTTAGCCTACACCGTCACTGTTCGCCCAAAGGCTGGCGATCGCCATCTTGAAGATGATCAGCTCGCTCAAATCGCTGTGGATACCCTCGCTACGGGAGAAGGCTTTATTGCTGGGGCATTTACGGGTAATGACATTGGCATTGAGCTGCCTTGGCGTGGTGTACAAGGCAAAACGCCAATTGCTGGTATGGTTTTCGCGCGGCAGACAAATAATTCGGTTTTAGTTCTTAGTCTTTCGACCACAGAAACAAGTACTGAAAAGATTGCAGAAATCTTGCCGGAGCTTTCTCAAACTCTCAAACCAATTGAGTAAATACTGAGTTTCGGTTCAAGGTGTTTGGCTTCTTGAATATTAAACAAGTTTTTCCCATAATCACATGTCAATAACTGTTGCTGGGAGCAAAGGCGATCGCCGAAATCGACATTACTGCTTCGGATATGCTCGAAGAATTTATGCATGAGTTGGATTCGCAAGACATTACCTTTGCCATGATGCGGGTCAAACAAGATTTATACGCCCAACTAAAACGTTCCGGGATGCTTCAAAAAATTGGGGAAGATCGCATCTTTCCAACCATAAATACTGCCGTTAAAGCATTCCAAGAAGATTCCCAATCTCCGCCAGAAACATCACTGCAAAGTATCGAAGGGTCGTAAACGTGGCGATCGCCTCTGTTAGGTTGCCGGGAGCACAGACTGAGCTTTCATTTTCAACTCTGGTGTTTCGATCAATTGCACAATCTCTCGGCACTTCTCCCAGACCTGAGATGCGAAGGGAGAAGTTGCACCATAGATAAACGGATATTCATCCATGTCGGTACAAGTCGTAATTGATCGAGCTTGCTGAACAATCGCGAGTAAAGTGCGATCGCGAACGATTCCTGATAACTGTCCTTGGGCGACAGCAACGAGATCAGCCCACTGGTCAAAGGCTTGCTTCGGGCGACCTGCGGCGGCTTCTAAAGGGGCTAATTGCAACCTCACAAGGATTTGAGATTCCACTTGAGTTAAGCCGTTAACGAGGGCAAGGTTCTCGGAGCCTAATGAACTGCCAGTCGCATTTATTAGACGTTTTTGAATTGCGATACAGAGATGTTCATGGGGAAATAACCAGCCTCCCAGCTGAATCAAGCCATACAGCGTATCCCACGCATCAGTATCAAGAGCGCAGCCTAGAACCCCTTGGCAAAAATCAACTCGACCGCAATGACGCAACCCAAATGGATCCCTAAAAAAATCATCCATCCATATTTTTTTTCGAGCGCGCTGACTCCATCCCTTGGGATAAAGCGGCGTGTAATCTTGTCTTGGCGCAATGTTCCACAGTTTTCCCCAAAGGCGACCGCCAACTTGGCTAGCCGCGATTGAGATTAAGGGCTGCAAAAGCGTTTGTTGTAGCGAAATAGCGTTGCCGGGGTTTTGCCAGGGTGAATTCGACCAACAAACATCTGGAACATCAAATAGACTCTCAAAAATGTAAATCTCAGGGGACGGCAAATTCAGGTATTCATAAGCTTGACCTACGGCTGCCCGCATTTCGGTTTCAGTTGCAGAAGCGGTGGGAAAAATTAAGTTGCGCCACTTCTTTTGGTAATGGCTTAACTGGTCTTCTTGGTCGGGAGTTAGTTGACTGATTTTCTGGATTTTCGTCATGCTGAGGCAGAATGTTCCATTGTTTACGAAAAAGATACGAAATATTAGAAAACTGAAACCTTTAGACTATTACGCCAGTGACGCTAACTGGGGCGATCAAAATTTCTAAGAGATTTGCGAGAATTTGCCGCACCGAACAAAAGCTCCAAAAAAACAATAGAAGAAAAGAATATTTCACAGAGTTCCAAGACTTTTTGTCATGGCACAGTTTCGCTATTGAAGACACGGATTTCGACAGAAGTATCGAGGGGAAGGAAAAGCGGCGATCGCCAATAATTTAGTTCAAAAAAGAACTGAATAAAATTAGAACAGAGTTAAAATTCCCACAGACGAATCTTGAACCAATAGTTCAATCTCTTTATAGTGATTTCTTAAAATTGCTTCAATCTCAGAGGTTTTACAATTTCCCCTGCGAATCCAAATAATTTTTGGTGGGAAACCGTGTATCAAAGAAAGATCATTGAAATCGGCATCTTTCGTTACGACCAAAAACTCCTTTTGCTTGGCATATTTTAAGATTTCTATGTCTTCAACCTCATCTAAACCCAATAGATAAACATGACTTGATTCAGGATAAACATCAGCAAGCCGCTTGACTAAACTGGGCAATAAATTGTGGTCGAATAACAACCTCATACACGTACAGTCATTAAAGATTTTTCGCGGTCAGCAGCATAACTCAGACAAGCTCGTATATCAATTTCGGTTAAATATGGGAAGTCTGCAAGAATTTCATCGTGGGACATTCCTGACGCTAAATATTCCAACACGTCGTATACAGTGATTCGCATATTACGAATACAAGGTTTTCCGCTACGTTTTCCCGGCTCAATGGTAATGATTTCGTTATAGCCCATTGATTTATTTCCAAACTGTTCGGTTCATACTGAGTATAGTCAGATTTTTAGCTTCGCAGTTAGTCCTCAACCAATCTACTTAATGCTGTCCTAATGAAGGTTAAAATAGGCGACTGACCCCTACAACGGAGATACATTCAGTGGAAACGCGCTACAGTGCTGCCGAGATCGAATCAAAATGGCAACAGCAATGGCTAGAACTCGGACTTGATCAGACCCCCGCAAAAAGCGATAAGCCGAAATTCTATGCCCTGTCGATGTTTCCCTATCCCTCTGGCAAGCTCCATATGGGTCACGTCCGTAACTATGTGATCACCGATGTCATTGCTCGCTACAAACGCATGAAGGGTTTCCGGGTTCTGCACCCCATGGGTTGGGATGCCTTTGGTTTGCCCGCAGAAAATGCGGCGATCGATCGCGGTATTCCGCCAGCGAAATGGACATATCAAAATATCGAACAAATGCGGGATCAGCTCAAGCAGTTGGGTCTCTCCATCGATTGGGATCGTGAGGTTGCAACCTGTTCCCCCGACTACTACAAATGGACACAGTGGCTCTTTTTACAGTTTTATAAATCTGGCCTTGCCTACCAAAAAGAAGCGGCGGTGAATTGGGATCCCATCGATCAAACTGTCTTAGCTAATGAGCAGGTTGATGCCGAGGGGAAATCTTGGCGTTCGGGGGCGATCGTAGAGAAAAAGTTACTCCGTCAATGGTTCCTCAAGATCACCGATTATGCCGAGGAATTATTACAAGATCTCGATCAGCTGGGCGGTTGGCCAGAGCGCGTTAAAACGATGCAGCAAAACTGGATCGGCAAATCATCCGGTGCATTGCTCGAATTCTCCATTGTCGGTAGCGATGAAAAGGTGGCTGTCTTTACTACTCGTCCCGACACCGTTTATGGCGTAACTTATGTTGTTCTTGCGCCGGAACATCCTCTGGTTGCTCAAGTAACAACGGCTGAACAGCAAAGCACTGTTGATGCTTTTATCGAAGAAGTCAGTAACGAAAGTGAAGAAGAACGCACTGGGGATGACAAACCCAAAAAAGGTGTTCCCACTGGCGGCAAAGTTGTAAATCCTTTCACTGGTGAAGAAGTTCCTATTCTGATCGCCAACTATGTTCTTTGTGAATATGGCACTGGTGCAGTTATGGGTGTTCCGGCTCATGATACCCGCGACTTTAAGTTTGCTAAGGAAAATAATTTGCCCATTAAAACGGTAATTATTCCTGAGGGGGGCGATCGCCAGACTGAACTTGAAGAAGCCTATACCGAACCCGGTGTGATGGTAAATAGTGGTGAGTTTGACGGCACTGTTTCTACCGAAGGAAAGCAAGCCATTATCAAATTTGCTGAAGAAAAAGGCTATGGCAAAGAGCGTATTCAATATCGGTTGCGGGATTGGTTAATTTCACGCCAAAGGTATTGGGGCTGCCCGATTCCCATGATCTATTGCGATGATTGCGGTGTGGTTCCAGTGCCTGAGGCTGATTTACCTGTAATTTTGCCGGAAGATGTGGAATTTTCTTCCCGTGGTGGCTCGCCTTTAGCACAAATGGAAGACTGGAAAACGGTTGATTGCCCTTGCTGTAATAAGCCTGCCCGTCGCGAGACGGACACCATGGATACCTTTATTGATTCGTCTTGGTACTTCCTCCGTTACACCGACGCGAGCAATGCTGAACATCCTTTTGATCTCGATAAAGTCAATGATTGGATGAGTGTGGACCAATATGTTGGTGGCATTGAACACGCCATTTTGCACCTGTTGTATTCCCGCTTCTTCACCAAGGTTGTGCGTGATAATAAGTTGGTCGCAGTGGATGAACCCTTTAAGCGGCTGTTAACGCAGGGCATGGTTCAGGCATTAACCTATAAAAATACGAAGACCAATAAATACATTCCAGTAGATCAAATTAACCCTGAAGATCCGAAAGATCCAGAGACTGGTGATGTGTTAAAAGGCTTTTACGAAAAAATGTCGAAGTCAAAGTATAACGGCGTTGATCCGCAGGTTGTACTCAGCAAGTATGGTGCTGATACTGCCCGGATGTTCATTCTGTTTAAGGCTCCCCCTGAGAAGGATTTGGAGTGGGATGATGCTGATGTGGAAGGTCAATTCCGTTTCCTAAACCGTATTTGGGCATTAGTCTCTGGGGCAGATCTCTCGATAACAAAAGAAGCTTCTGGGGATTATTCCAAAGAGGAAAAAGATCTCCGTCGCGCCATTCACATCGCAATCAAAGAGATTCAGGAAGACCTCGAAGGGGATTATCAGTTTAATACGGCGATCGCCGAGTTGATGAAGCTTAGTAACGCACTCAAAGATGCAAAATGCACTAATTCACCAGTGTATGCAGAGGGTATTAAGACAATGCTTTTATTGTTGGCTCCCTTTGCGCCCCATATTGCCGATGAGCTATGGCAAAATCTTGGTCATTCAGAATCAATTCATACCGTTAATTTTCCAGTTTTAGATGAATCAGCGCTGACGGTGGATGAGATTACTTTGGTGATTCAAATTATGGGCAAAACGCGCGGCACAATTCAAGTTCCAGCGGGGGCTTCCAAGGCTGAATTGGAGAAGTTTGCCAAGGAGTCAGAGGCTGCTCAACGGTACATTGAAGGCAAAGAAATCCGTAAAGTTATTGTTGTGCCGAATAAACTGGTTAACTTTGTAATTGCGAAATAATTTTAGATTTCAAAGTCCATAATACAAATCGAAGAATCATTATCGAGTAAGGTAGTGATTCTTTTTTCTTTTTTCTATTAAGACCTAAAAATACCAGCCAAACGCTCTAAACAAAGGAAGGAGAATTTGACATGGGGTAGAGTCGAATAATTGAATGAATATTTTCCTTTCCCTGACCAGCACTTTGCATCCTTGTGAATGAAGCTTAAATGACCGCTACCAAGGGTTATTTTTTGATGTCTTTTGCAGTAATATGCTGGGTTGAATTATCATTTAATACAAATTCTAGTTAATACAAATTCTATGAAGTCACTGTCGACTTATATAACTTTAGGATTTCCCTTTATTGCAAACTCAATATAGCCAAGTTTCTCCAAGTCTCGATTAAATGCTTGTAAACGATAACTGCTCCATCTAGCCTCAGTAGTAGAGCACCCAAAAAAAATAACTAAATGCTATTTAAAACAAATTATTTATGTCCACAAAAAACAATACTAAGATTCAATAACAAAACTATTGGCTATCTTTTCGAAAGTCGATAGACGAGTGTCAAATTCAGCTTGACTTGTGGCACAGGTAATCACCCAAGCTTTTTTCTCACCCCGTACGATATAAACAGCTTGTTTAATCGCAGCCCCGGCCATTTCCATCTCTACCAGTAGACGAACAGAAGGGTAATTGTTAATTTCTAAAAATTTTTCATCTACAACATTAAATTGAGGGGGAAGCTGCTGCTTGGTTAGGTCAAGATAACTTTCAATTGTTAGTGCACTGGGTAAACTTTCGCTAATGATATTAATGTTCGTTAAAAATGGCTGGTCGCCCATTTGAGAGTCAAAGGCCATCAAACTGAACATTTCGGGATTTTGCTCAATCATTGTGGCGATCTGCTCAAAATCAGGATTGATGTCACGAATGCGGGAGGCAATAAATTCTAAGTCTTCGCTGGGGACACCGCCATCGTAGCTTTCTGGTAGCCAAATTGAAGCGCCTTCGCCCTCAATTTTTTTCCAACCTTCTTCTGGAGCTTTTGAGACTGCTTTGCTTGCTGCTGATTTTTCGTCACTAGATGATGTTGTTTCTGTTGGTGTGCTCACCTCGGTTTGAGTGGTTTCTGTTTCGGATGTTTCTGGGTCTGAGCCGCCGCATGCTGCCAGTGTGCCTAGTAAGCAGAAGCTGAGGAAAAGAAGAGTTGATATTTTTTTCATGAAGCAAGAGTCTGTTAAGGATAATTATCTTTTAGGGTAGCTTTATTAATGAAGGACAGAGAAAGTTCATAAGTTATTTTTAATTTTTTATATTAAGGTTAATGGTTTTTTGTTGGTATGAAGTAAAAAAGATAAAGGCTACATTGCAAAAGTTTTAGGGCTTTTTGACGGGGTTCGAAATATTTCTTTACTTAGAATTGGGGAGATGATGTTATGGTCTAGAGGCTGAAAAGTCCTGATAAAAATCGTCTTTAAGTTCAAGGTTTATTTTTCTGGGGAAAGCTCTGAATTGATCATCTGTGCTTGTACTATTGATCCTGTATTATTTGACCAATATTTTTGAATTTAAAATATTTTTCATTAAAAATTTAGGATTTTTAGAGTTATGGCAAAGTCAAAAGTCGCAAGTGTATCGGCGGTGAGCGAAGGTCAAGTTCTTAAGGCCACGGCAAATGGTCAAGCTGTTTTGGTTTCTAAATCGAATGGTCGTTACTGTGCGATCGCCAATAAATGTCCTCACCTCGGCCTACCAATGGCTAAGGGCAAAGTCGAAAATGGCACCATTACTTGTCCTTTCCATGGTTCTAAATTTGATTTGTGTAGCGGCAAAAATGTGGAATGGGTTGATTCTTTTGTTGGTATTCCTCTCCCCGGCGTTGCGAAGAAGGTGATGGCTATGGGGAAAGAACCTACTGATGTTGCTAGTTTTGCTGTGACCCAAGAAGGCGAAGATCTGTTTATCGATGCTTAGGGCTGGTGGGGTGAGAGAGTTTCTGAAAGACTTTCACCCCATGTTTGGTTCTATTCGAGTTGATGGTCTGCTTTGAATTTGGCGATCGCCGCTTCCAATTCTCCTAGTGAATCCTGCGTAATCATAAAGGTCTTAAATTCTTGACCTTCGCTGAGATAGCTCGTATAGGCAGGGTTGAGGTAAAAAGAATATTGGCTATTTTTTGCTGCGTACACTTGGAAAAAACTGAGGGCGATCGCCTCACTATAATTATTCAATAGCTCTGGGCTAGGTAAATTTAAACTCGGAATACGGTCTAAGAGGCGCGAAATACCCAGATCAAGCCTCGAAATATCAATGTGGGTTTGACCTTCCTCAAGAATTAGATATTTATTCGGTGCACTAATCCACGGAAACGACCGCACCTGCTCAAAAATAAAAGGCGTTGCCGGGTCATAACTGCCCGCAATAATCGCCGTCGGGATTTTCACATTATTGAGAGCTGCTTCCCCTAAAATACTGGCATTGACCGGATTTGCCGCCACAACCGATTGAATCCGTTCATCACGAAAGTCAAAAGTCTGGGGCTCTAGCTGTAAAGCGCGACATTGCAAAAGTAGAGCATTATTAAAAATTCCCCATTCCGCCTCACAGTCTTTTTTGAGGGCCTCATAATTTGGGACAGGTGTTGCCCCCGCCACCGCTAAAGCCGTATAGCCGCCATAGGAATGGCCATAGATCCCCACATTGTCTAAATCCAGTCGTCCGGCAAATTCAGCTGCATTACGCCGTTCCAATTCATCCAAGGTAAAGGAAATGTCGAGGGGGCGATTAATAAATTCCTCTAAATCAGATAATTCCCGACGAAAGCTGGTAATAAAAGATTCTAAATAGAGGCGATCGCTACCCGGATGTTGGGGCATCACCACAAAGAAACCATAGCTTGCTAAATGTTTGGCTAACTTTGATTTTTCCGCTGGCTCCGATGCTAAGCCATGGGAAATGACGACCACCGGAATCTTTGACCCGACCGGTTGTTGCGGTTGATAAATTGACGCATAAAATTGGCGATTTCGACTGTCATCCTTTAAAAACCAAGTTTGGTGCTTAATGGCATCTGTATTTTGCCGCCGTAAATCTGGGCGTTGTGCATAATTAATAAAATTAAAATTGCTAGCCTCCTGCTGCGACAACTGCTGTACTTCCTGCACAAAACGTTCTGTACCCTCAACAATGACAGAGACGCTATTGGCAAAAGTCGCCAGAGCCGCAAGATCAACACGGATATTAACTTGTAAATTTTGCAAAACATTGAGTAACGTTAAGCCCTCTTCCTCAAATGCCGACCGCACTATCGCTCCCCGTAGAGCAAACTTGGCACTGCGTCCCCCTTTAATTTTGACAATTTGGCCAAACGACTCTAATAATCTCTCTCCTTCGTCAGTTTTGAGGACACGGGAGAGTAACACTGGATCGATCACGACCTTGCGAGTCAACGCTGTTCGCAATAGCTCCTTTTCCGACTCACTAGCATCAACAATGTCAAGGTAAAATTGGAGATCGCTCGTGACAGTACCATCGGCGGCAAAGGCTTCAAGGGATTGAATTTTGAGAGATTCACCCAAGGGACTGTAGATAAAATCTATTTTTTCGGCCGCCCGGAGTGATGGCGCTAGGGAAAAGGGATTAAATATCCCTAACCCCATTCCTAAACCCAAAATAGTCAGATTTTGGAGTGATTTTTTTAGGGAAAAAAAGTTTTGACATGACATATGGAAACCCATAAATGAGAGGGGGAATTTGTAAGTAAAAATCCCTAGGTGAATTGAGGGGCGATCGCCGAACGATACACGTTGTAAAGTCAAAGACTGTGGTTAAAATTACAGATTTTGTCAGAAGCTTTCTTTACATCGGTTTTTTGTGTCAACATAGTACATCTGAAAAAAATTTATACCGAATTTCCATGCCTGCTCCCGAACAGGCAACTCCACCAGCTCAAAATCTAGAAGAAACTCTATGACCACGACAACTACCAAAACTTGGAAAGACGTTCTTGGCGATCGCATCTCCCCACAGATGGCCGAGGAAATCGATACATTCGAGAATCAAATGGCGTTGCGCCGTCAAAACAAACTAGATGAAAAAGTGTTTGCCGAGCTGCGTTTACGCCGGGGAGCTTACGGACAACGTTACGACAATGGGTTCCGCAACGATGGCGAAAAACCAAAACCCATTCCCTTTCCTCGCACAGAGCTAACCAAGGGACCCGATACCAAATGGCAAGCGCCGGGAATGCAACGCATTAAAATTCCCTACGGCGGCATGACAGCCGAGCAGATGGATCTCATTGCCGATATCTGCGAAGAATATTCCGATAATATCATTCACATCACGACCCGTCAGGATATCCAGCTCCACTTCCTCTCCCTCGATAACATTCCCGATATGCACCGTCGTTTGGCGGCTGTGGGGATTACCGTCCGAGAAGCCTGTGGCAACTCTGTCCGTAACGTGACCGCTTGCCCCCTCGCTGGTGTGTGCCACGATGAAGTTTTTGACGTGTCCGGCCATGCCCAAGAATTAACGGACTTTTTCCTTGGTCACCGCGACATCCAAGACTTTGGTCGTAAACTCAAAATTGCTTTTTCCGGTTGTGAAGACAAGCCCTGCGGTCTCACTTCCATGCACGATCTTGGCTTCATTGCTAAGATAAAAATCATTGACGGTAAAGAAGTAAAAGGCTTTAAGACCTTTGTCGGTGGTGGTCTCGGCTCCGTTCCTTTCTTGGCAAAACTTTATTCTGATTTTGTTCCTCTCGAAGAAGTTTTCCCATTATCCCAAGCGATTTTCCGCGTTTTTGCCCGTCTCGGTGAAAAACAAAACCGTAACAAAGCCCGCATTAAATTCCTCATTCAACAGCTCGGCATCGAAGAATTCCGTCGCCTTGTGGAAGAAGAGCGCAAAATTATCGAACAAGAACCTGATTCTGGCTGGACTTCTTGGATTGAAAAGCTTTCTAAATATGAAGAGAGCGGTAAATCTGAACCTGTCGCACCTGGTGTAACAGTCGATGACCCAGAAGCCTATGAAAAGTGGAAAACCACAAACCTCTATCCCCAGCGCCAAGCCGGTTATATTACTGTGGCAGTTTCTTTGCCCCTTGGTGATGCGACCTCCCCTCAGTTCCGTGGTTTAGCAGACATTGTCCGTAAATTCACCAATGACACCATTCGCACAACAGTTGAGCAGAATGTTTTGATCCGCTGGGTTCGTGAAGAAGATCTGCCGGCGCTCTACATGGATCTAAAAGCGATTAACATGCACCACGGCGGCGCTCAATCCATCATTGACATTACGGCTTGCCCCGGTACAGATACTTGCAAGCTGGGTATTGGTAGCTCTCGTGGTTTGGCGGGTGAGTTGAGTCGCCGGATGGCAGTCAAAGGTTGGCAATACAACCAAGCAGTTAAGGATATTCGCATCAAGATTAGTGGCTGCTTTAACTCCTGCTCTCAGCATATGGTGGCGGAGATTGGCTTCTATGGTTCTAGCCGTCAAATTCAACGTCGTCGCGTCCCTCACTTTAACCTTGTGCTCGGTGGTGAGTGGGATAACAATGCTTCTACCTACGGTAAGTCCATGGGTGTGTTGCCTTCGAAGCGTATTCCTGATGTAGTGGAATTCTTGGTTGATACCTTTATGCAGGAACGCCAAGGTGATGAGAAATTCCCGGCATTCTTTAACCGTATCGGTCGTAAGGAGATGAAGGAGCGTCTGAAGCCGTTTACTGAAGTTCCTAGCTATGAAGAGGATAAGTCTTTTTATTCTGACTGGGCGGATAGCCGTGAGTTTACTCTTGGGGATATCGGTATCGGTGAATGTGCTGGTGAAGTGGTGACGCTGACTGATTTTAGTATGGCGGATGCTGAGAGTCTCCATTTTGATGCTACGGTGATGTTGGATGAAGAGCCGCAAAATGGCAATATTCAGCAGGCTGCTGATAAGGCGATCGCCTCTATGGTGAGTGCAGCCCAAGCATTACTCAAATTTCAAAATATTGATATTGGTGATGATGAGCAGGTCATTGCTGAAGAGTTCCGCAAGTATTTCTACGATACTAAGCTCTTTTTTGACCCCTTTGCTAAGGGTAAGTTTGCCCAGTACTTTTTTACTGCCCTTAATCATAAGGGTCAGCCGGCAACCGTTGAACGTGCCCAGCAGCTGGTGGAGGAATCTCGCCTCTTTATTGAAGCTGCCCATGAATGTAATGCTCGTATGATGGATGCTGGGATCACAAGCCCTGTGGCCTTTAAGCAGTGGCTGGTTAAGGAAAGACTTCAAGTTAAGTAATTTCTGGATTAACAAGACTTGATGTAGCTCAATGACAGGTGGACAGTTGTTCGCCTGTTCAATTTTTCGACTTAGGGCGATCGCCTAACTGATTAGCCACGATCTGGCAATGATTTTTATTTAGCTCGCAGTATTTTTAGGACAATTCAGTACCGTGAATATCGAACGTTTTTGCATAAAATTTCCCGCCACCCAGCCTGATGGTTTTGACGAAGCTAGCCTCATTGGTATCCTCCAAGGTTGGATTCGAGAAGAAAAAATTGGCGGCACACTTATCGATGTCGTCGACTACCGTCATGTTCCCGACGGCCCCGGCATTATGCTCGTGACCTACGAAATTAACTACATGTTGGAGCACCAAAATTTTTACGGTCTCTACTTGCAGCGTAAATGGGGAGAAGTGGAAGATCAGCCCCACCCAGAAGCCATTGTTGATCTCGTCAAGTCTGCCGCTGAATTTGGCACACTTTTAGAAAAAGAATCGGGGATTACCCTAAAGGGTGATGAGTTTCATTACATTGCCAATGACCGTCTCCATGCCCCGAATACTGACGAAGCTTTTCAAGCGGTCAAAGCTGACCTCGAAGTCGCTTTAGGACAAGTTTACGGCGATAGTAATTTTTCGATTACGAAGTTAGATAATAATCCAAAGGAGCGTCTGACATTAGTTGTTAGAGCGAATAGTCCAGTGGCGATCGCCGATCTTTGTAAGGTGGCTTAGATCATTGCGCAAGACAAAAAAAATCGACTAATATATTTGCTAACAGGATTAAGCCTACTGTGTTGGTGACTGCCAATATTGTTTGTTGATCTATGCTTGAGCTAATTGGGAACACCAGTCATATGCTGACTGAAGTAGACCGAGCTTGTACTCGGAAATGGATGTATTAGCTATGATGTTCCCCCCTGGATTTTCCAGGTCAGAAGCTGAGGTAAGACGGCACGGCGGGTGATAATCCTGTATTTTTTTGTCTGTTGTTAGATATCACACAGCAAAATAGCGATAACCCAAGTTTTGTCGTTTTGCTGGTTATTTTTTTCTGCTGTCAATACACGCCGTATTCTGCTTATTTACTGCAGGTGTAACAAGATAGTTCGCGTTGAGGATTTGACTTTTTTTAGATTCTCTCGCAGTGGAAATTAATCGATTCTTTTTACTATGGCCACAGCCATCAAAGTCAAGACACCTGATAGGTTTCAAGGTCTGATCCTATCGGGGTTTAAGGTGTTAAACTTCTTCTGCTGATCGCGACTATGGATTCCTATTAGTCTTTTGGATTAAGCATATTGTGATTGTGGTTGGAGGAAGATTTTTCGTTTTTAATGGCTGATTTTTTGGGATGTTAAAGACCAAGGGCGATCGCCATCATTAAGACCCAATCATTATTCTGGAGCTAAGTACAGGACAAAAGTTGAACAGGGTCGAATAGAGGACAAGGAAAAGAGGAA